>CBDTZB010000018.1:0-13257 GCA_965364795.1 uncultured Nocardioides sp. | reverse complement strand
TACTTCAGTCGGGTGTCACCTAGGACGATGGCGTCCCGGGTGGGGTACTTCTCTGCGCTGTCCTCGAGAACACTGGCAAGGTTGTACGTCGTCATCCGGGGCCTCCGTCGTGGCTTTGTGGTGGTGGCAGACACACCTTGAGTGTGATGGCGATAACTTACTCAACCCGCGGTAAGGCTCAGGAGGTCGGGACCGACGGCGCCGTCGGGCTCGGCGACTCGAAGCTCAGCGCTCACCGAGAATTCGCGCCGCCCGCTTGAGGTCGGGGATGACGGCGAAGACCGCGACCTTGTCG
This sequence comes from uncultured Nocardioides sp., assembly GCA_965364795.1. GTDB lineage: Bacteria > Actinomycetota > Actinomycetes > Propionibacteriales > Nocardioidaceae > Nocardioides. Next base: position 12,962 of record CBDTZB010000018.1, on the reverse strand, counting down.
GCGAGGTACGCCGGCCCCGCGGCCACGCCGCGACCGGTCACCTCGAACGTCGGGGTGACCAACGTGTCGGTTCCGTAGGCCGCGAAGTCCAGGGTCAGTTCGGCGGCGATCCCGTGCCAGGTGCCCACCTCGGTCCATCGTCGCGGCCGCTCGAGGAGAGTCGTTTCCATCAACGGCCGCAGCCCCGGCATCGTCACGTCGACCCAGGTCTGCCCGACCCGGGGCGCACCGTCCACCTCTTCAACGCTGCGCAGCGAGGACTGCCACGCCGGACGGTTGACGGGATCGACGAGGTAGTCGAACGCAACCTCCGGCGGAACCGGGAACTGCACTGCTTTCACCATGACGTCAGCACCATGGGTTCACCCTACGAGCCGTAATCTCACACCATGCCTCCCGCATCACCGCCCACGCTGACCCACAACTTCGCCGACGACCTCCCCGAGCTCGCGCTGGCGTGGAAGGGAGCCGACGCGCCCGACCCGCAACTTCTCCTGCTGCAGGAAAATCTGGCCGGAGACCTCGCTCTGGACGCGGACTGGTTGCGAACCGAGGACGGGGTCGCGTTCCTACTGGGCACGGCCGTGGCTCCCGGGTCATCCCCGGTGGCCCAGGCCTACGCGGGCCACCAGTTCGGCGGCTACTCCCCTCGGTTGGGCGATGGCCGGGCGCTGTTGCTCGGAGAGATCGAGGCGGCCGACAGGACCTTGCGCGACCTGCACCTGAAGGGATCCGGGCGGACGCCGTTCTCTCGCGGCGGCGACGGCTTCGCCGCCGTGGGACCGATGCTGCGCGAATTCGTCGTGGCCGAGGCGATGCACGCGCTCGGCGTACCCACCACCCGATCGCTGGCCGTGATCGCCACCGGACGAGCCGTGCACCGCCAGGAGGGACCGCTGCCCGGTGGCGTCCTGACCCGGGTAGCCGCGAGCCACCTGCGGGTCGGCAGTTTCCAGTACGCCGCCGCCAGCGACGACCCCTCCCTGGTAGCGCGACTCGTCGACCACGCCATCGGACGCCACTACCCCGATCTCCGCGGCAGTACGGAACCCGCGCGCGCGTTGTTCGCCGCTGTGGTGCGGGCTCAGGCGGATCTGCTGGCCCAGTGGATGCTGGTCGGCTTCGTGCACGGAGTGATGAACACCGACAACATGACGATCTCCGGGGAGACCATCGACTACGGCCCGTGCGCCTTCATGGAGGTCTTCGACCCGGCGGTCGTGTTCAGCTCCATCGACGCCGACGGTCGCTACGCCTTCGGGCGCCAACCAGAGATGGCCGAGTGGAACCTCGCCCGCCTGGCCGAGGCGTTGTTGCCGCTGATCGACGAGGACCAGTCGAAGGCCATCGAGATCGCGGTCGAGGAACTCGGCCAGTTCCGCACGCGGTACGCCGACACCTGGTCGGCCGGCATGCGCGACAAGCTCGGACTCCCGGGGAAGGTCGACGACAGCGTGGTCCATGAACTGGTCAACGAACTGCTGGCGCTGCTGCGGGGTCAAGCCGACTACACGTCGTTCTTCCGGGCCCTGTCCCGGGACCGACGCGAGGCGACGTCGACCGCACGCGACCTCCTGCTCGACGTGGCGGCGTACGACGTGTGGTTCGAGCGGTGGACGACCCTGAATCCCGACCCCGACGCGATGGATCGGGTCAACCCCGTCTACATCCCCCGCAACCATCTGGTCGAAGAGGCCCTGACCGGGGGCAGCGCGGGTGACCTGGCACCGGTTCACGCCCTGCTTGACGCCCTGGCGGATCCCTTCACCGAGAGGCCCGGGCTGGAGCGGTTCGCCCAACCGGCCCCGGACAGTTTCGGTGCCTATACGACGTTCTGCGGGACCTGACCGAGCCACTCCCGCTGCGCCTCGGTCAGTGGGAGCGGGGTCTTGGCGTCGTAGTCGAAGCTGACCAGAACAACGGAGACCTGGGCCGCGACCACTCCGTTCTGAGTCACCTCGCAGCGCACGGTGAAAGAACTGCCACCGATGCGCACCAGCACCACATCGATGTCCAGAGTGCCGACCGTGACTTCCGCCAGAAAGTCCGCGTTGACGTTGGGCACGATGACGCCCGCCTCGAGCGGTAGGCCCTCGAGGTAGTTGCGCCAGGCCAGGCCGCAGCGTTGCAGGATCGAATGGAACGGCAGATGCGCGCCGTACCCGGGGGCCGTGGGGTCGACCTCATCCGCGTCGTGGCGGCAGTCGTCCTCAGAGACGACGCTGGTGGTTCTCATGGCCGGATCACCACTGGGTGCCGGTGAGCAGTTCGTACGCCGTGCGGTAGCGCTCTCGGGTGCGTTCGACGACCTCGGCGGGCAGCGCCGGGGGTGCGTCGCCGGACGTCCGGTCCCAGCCGGAGGCGGGCGAGGTCAACCAGTTGCGGACGATGTCTTTGTCATAGGAAGGCTGCGGCCGGCCGGGATTCCAGTCGGCGGCCGACCAGAAGCGCGACGAGTCGGGCGTCAGCACCTCATCGGCCAGCACGGTGGTGCCGTCGGGCCGTGCGCCGAACTCGAACTTGGTGTCGGCCAGCAGGATGCCGCGCTCGCGGGACAGGGTCTCGGCGCGCGCATAGACGTCGAGCGTCAGCTCGCGCAGCTCGGCGGCGCGCTCGGCACCCACCTCAGTGACTACGGCCTCGAAGGAAACGTTCTCGTCGTGATCACCCAACGCGGCCTTGGTGGCCGGGGTGAAGATCGGAGAGTCGAGGCGCGAGCCATCCAGCAGTCCCGCGGGCAGATCGATGCCGCACACGGCACCGGTTTCGTCGTACTCCCGCAGGCCGGAGCCGGTGAGATAGCCCCGCGCGACACACTCCACGGGATACATCTCCAACCGCTCGCACACCACCGCGCGTCCGGCGACGGAGGCGGGCACGTCGGTCGACACGATGTGGCTGGGCACCAGGTCGGCGAGTTGCTCGAACCACCACAGCGACATCCGGGTGAGGATCTCGCCCTTGTCGGGGATGGTCGTGTCGAGCACGAAGTCGTACGCCGAGATCCGGTCACTGGCCACCATCAACAGGTGGCCGTCCGGCAGTTCGTAGAGATCGCGGACCTTGCCCGAGTGCAGATGCGTCGCCCCTTCGATGGTCGGAGCGTCGGGGATGTTGAGGTCAGCCACGGCACCCACCTTAGTGCTCGCCGAGTCGGCGCTACTTGACGCCCGGAGAGGCTCGAGTCGGCACATCTTCTTCAACAAACGCCGACTCGCGGTCAAAACTGAGTCAACTAACGCCGACTCGCGCCTCAGGCAGAGTCAAGTAACGCCGGCTCGCGGGGGCCTGGGGTACGCCGGGAGCGCCACAGCCCGAGCAGGGTGAGCAGGACCAGGCCGGCGATGGCCAACAGGAACGGCGGCGAACCGGGGTCGGCGCCGAACGCGCCCACCGACACGTAGATCGCGGTGCCGGGGATGATCCCCAGCGCCGTCGCGAGCACGTAGGACGACAGCCGGACCGAGGTGACGCCGAAGGCGTAGTTCGCGGTGGTGAACGGGATGACCGGGACGAGCCGGGCCAATAGCACCGTGGCGAAACCGTGGGCGCCGACCTTCTCGTCCAGCGCTCGGATCCGTTCGTTGCTCAGACCCTGCACCGCGTCGCGACCCAGGGAGCGACCGATCAGGAACGACAGGGCACTCGCGACGACCGCCGCTAACAGCACCGCGCCGAGGGCCACCACGAAGCCGAGCAGCGCTCCCCCGACGATGGTGAGGACACCACTGGGGCCCACCGGCAGTAGGGAAACCCCGATGTAGAGCAGGATGAACGCCGGGATCGCGACCGCCCCGAGCCCGTCGAGGGCGGAGCGCAACTCCTCTTGGCTAGGGAGTCCCACCACCAGTTGGACGGCCACGGCTGCGATCAGCAGAGCGACCAGCGCGGCCAACTTGATCGCGGTACTGCGTGGCATCGAACCTCCCATGAAGCGAAACGGAACCCTGTGGCCCCTGCGTGCACGCATCGGAAACGCACCGAAGCGCCTGTCGGCTTCCCGCGAAACTCGTCCTAGGTCATGGCGTGCCGCCCCTAGGAGTGCGCACTCCCGTAAGGTCGATCACCAAGTAACCCTCAGAAAGGCTCCTGTGGACGCTCTCACAGACTGGTTCGACTATGTCTCAACCAACTTCGATCGCATCCTGGAAGCGACCCTGGATCACGCCAGGATCGTTCTTATCGTTCTCGCGTTAGCCACGGTTTTCGCCGTTCTCCTCGGTGTGGTGGTGCAACGCAACGCAGTGGCTCGAACCATCGCACTGTCGATCGCCGGTATCTCGCTGACGATCCCCTCTCTCGCGTTCTTCGCGGTGTTGATCCCCTTCGTCGGAACGGGCAACACCCCCGCGATGATCGCGCTGTTCTTCTACGCCCAGTTGCCGATTCTGCGCAACACGGTGACCGGACTGGACTCGGTCAGTCCCGCCGTCGTCGAGTCGGCCAAGGGCATGGGGATGAACACCCTCCAGCAGTTGTTCCGGGTCCGACTCCCGCTCGCCTGGCCGGTGATCCTCGCCGGTGTCCGGGTCGCCAGCCTGCTGACGGTCAGCATCGCCTCCATCGCCGTGCTCGTCGGCGGCGACGGTCTGGGTGTCTACATCCAGAACGGCATCAACCGATCGGGTCTCCCGAACGCGTCGAACCAGATCTACGTCGGCGTCATCTTCAGCGTGCTTCTCGGCCTGATCTTGGACAGCGTGTTGGCGTTGTTCCAGCGGCTGACAACAGCCCGCGGTCTGCGCATCTAAGCCACCCCCGGTTTCGCCGCCACCAACTTCTGCACCTTTTGACGAGAGGAACACCATGACTTCCGAGGCGAAGATCCACCTGGACAAGGTGGGCAAGACCTACCCCGGCTCCAAGATCCCAGCCGTCGAGGACCTCACCCTCGACATCCACGAGGGCGAGATTCTCGTCCTGGTCGGTCCCTCGGGCTGCGGCAAGAGCACCACGCTGCGCCTGATCAACCGGATGATCGAACCCAGCAACGGGCGGATCCTGCTCGACGGTGAGGACGTCACCAAGGTCAACCCCGACAAACTGCGTCGCCGGATCGGCTACGTCATCCAGCAGATCGGTCTCTTCCCGCACCAGACGATCTCCCAGAACATCGGCACCGTGCCGAAGATGCTGGGCTGGGACAAGGACAAGATCAAGAAGCGCAGCGACGAGTTGCTGACCACCATGGGTCTCGACCCGGAGCAGTACCGCGACCGCTACCCCAAGGAGCTGTCCGGTGGGCAGGCTCAGCGGGTCGGCGTCGCCCGCGCCCTGGGCGCCGACCCGGACATCATGTTGATGGACGAGCCCTTCGGGGCCATCGACCCGATCGCCCGGGAGCGCCTGCAGAACGAGTTCCTGCGCGTCCAGGAAACGCTACGCAAGACGATTGTCTTCGTCACCCACGACATCGACGAGGCCATCAAGATGGGCGATCGGATCGCGATCCTTGGGGAGCGCAGCACCATCCGCCAGATCGACACCCCCGAGCGGATCTTGGCCTACCCCGTTGACGACTTCGTCAACGACTTCATCGGGACCGGGTCCACGATCAAGGGCCTGAACTTCCTCAAGGTCGATTCGGTCACCTTCACCGGCTACCCCTACATCTCCTCGGAAGACTCCCCCGAGGTGGGGCGCAAGAAGCTCGAGGAGTCGGGTTACGACTGGCTGATCTACGTCGATGAGAACCAGATTCCGCAACGTTGGCTGGAAGCCAAGGACCTCGACGGCGGCCCCAGCACCTACGCCACCGCTGGCGAAGAGGTAGGCGATGAGTACCTCCGCAGCGAGGACACGCTCTTTCACGCCCTCGAGCTGATGGTGCAGAGCGCCTCAGGTCTGACCGTCGTGATGGACGCCGCCGGTCGCTTCCAAGGCGTGGTCTCCATGAAGGATCTCAACAAGGCCATCCGCCGCGCCCAGCGCGAGGCTCAGAGGCACTATGAGGAAATGGAGGCGCACGGATGAGCACCACCACGCCTGCGGCCGAGCCAGAAGCCATCAACGGAGACAACGAGCCAGCTCAGGTCGAGGACACAACTCCGGCGAAACCACGTCGTACGGCAGCCGAGCTGATCGATAGAATCGGGCTGGCGGTTGCTCCGGTCATCATCGCGGGGCTCGGCGGATTGCTCTTCCTCTACTACCGAAACCTCGACCTCGACAACCAGCGACGCCAGGTGCGCTCCGCCCTGGACTTCTCGGAGAAGTTGATCCCCCAGACCCAACGTCACCTGGAGATCGCGTTCCTCTCCACCCTGTTGGTCGTCGCGATCGCCATCCCCCTGGGGATCGCGCTCACCAGGCCGATGTTCCGCCGAGTCGCTCCCGTCATCATCGGAGTCGCCAACTCCGGGCAGGCTCTGCCGGCCTTCGGCCTGTTGGCCATCTTCCTGACGCTGACCGGCGCCGGTCGCAACAGCGTGATCTACGCGCTCGCGCTCTACGCCCTGCTGCCGGTGCTGCGCAACACCATGGTGGGGCTGGCGGGAGTGGACAGGAGCGTGATCGAGGCCGGTCGAGGTATGGGGATGACCCGCCTGGAAGTCCTGGGTCGCATCGAGCTTCCCCTCTCGGTGCCCATCATCATGGCGGGCGTCCGCACCGCGGTGATCTTGAACATCGGCATGGCGACGCTGGCCTACGCCATCGGTGGCGGCGGTCTGGGCATCACCATCAGCTCGGGGCTGAAGAACAGCGCCGAGCCCGTCCTGATCGTTGGGTCGTGTCTGGTCATCCTGATCGCGTTGACCTTCGACTGGCTAGGCGCGACAGCCGAGCGGCTGCTGCGGCCCCGCGGGCTCTGATCAGCCGCTGACTCCACCGCCCCCAGCATGACGGGCAGAGACACAGAACGCCGCCGGATCCTGATGGATCCGGCGGCGTTCTTTCGTGCGGGTGCGACTCGCTAGGGAGTCAACAGTCAGATCAGGTTCAGAGAACGCCGATCTCCTTGAGGTAGTCCTCAGCAACGTCCTGCTCGGCGTTGCCCTCGACGTCGACCTGAGCGTTCAGCTCAGCCATCGTGTCGTTGTCGAGGTCGGCGAGGATCGCTTCGGCGAGCTCGTCGTACACCTCGGCGTTGGCTTCGTAGACGTCGTTCTGCATCGTGAAGGACACGTTGTAGAGGATGAAGACGCCCGGGTCGTCGACGAGTTCGAGGTTCAGAGCGGTGATCCGACCGTCGGTGGTAAAGACCTCACCGAAGTCGCAATCGCCCTTGGAGGTCTGCGTGTAGATCAGACCGGTTTCGAGGATCTGCCGCTGGCTCTGCGGAACCTTGTAGCCGGTGGCCTCCTCGAAGAGGATCAGACCGTCGGGACGGTCGGGGAACTCGGTCTCCATGCAGACCTTCGCGTCCTTGTTGGCCTTGAGGTAGTCGGCCATGCCCTGCAGGTCGAAGGAGCCTTCGGATTCGGCGAGGTCACCGTTGGCGGCGAAGCCGTAGGTGTCGTTGAACTCGGAGACACCGACCCACTTGATCTTGTTCTCTGCGAGGTCCTTCTCCGAGGTGACGGTGAAGAGCTCTTCGGGGTCCTGGCTCGGGTCCTCCTGAGCGAGGTGCACGGTCCAGCCGGTGCCGTTGTACTCGGGGTAGACGTTGATGTCGCCGCTGATCAGCGCATCGCGGTTGACCTCGGTGCCACCGAGGTTGATCTTGTTGTCGACGTCGGCGCCCTTGGCTTCCAGCGCCTGGGCGAACATCTCGCCGAGCAGCTTGTTCTCCGTGAAGTCCTTCGAGCCCACAGCGATGGAGACTCCGGCGAGTTCGTCGGATGATCCACCGGCTCCACCGTCGTCGTCTCCGCAGGCGGTCAGGGCCAGGCTGAGGACGGCGCTGCTTGCCAGCGCGGTCAGCTTCATGCTCTTGCGCATCGATTACTTCCTTCGGTCGCGTGAAAGGTCCGCCCGTGGATTCGTCTGCCAATATCAGCCGAGATGCGCTCCACGGTGCTTTGCGGAGGCTCAGACGAAACCAGGGCCTTTTGGACCATAACAAGATTCTCTGATTCGTCGACCGTAGGTATCGTCAGGACGATAACTTTTAGGTACCATTCCGCGAATTTCATGCAACCTTCACAGTAAATCGGCTGCGCGCCTTCTGCTGAGCGTTATTCGGCGGCCCGGTGGCCGCTGAAGATCCGCAACCGGTCCTCCGGGAGGTCGATCCCGACCACGGAGCCGGCGACTAGGTTGCTGCCTACCGGGGCTTGCACCCGCAGCCGAAGCGCGGTGGCTGCGTCGAGGTCCTTCCCCAGCTTAAACTCCGCGACCACATGGCTGCCCGCGAACCGCGTACTCACCACCTGGGCCTGGATCGACCCGCCCAGGACGACGGACTCGGGTCGGATGACCGCGACAGCCGGACCCTCGGGGTTGCCCGGAGAAGCCGGCAGCGAGAGGTCCCCCCGGATGAAGACCCCGGCCCGCACCTCCCCCGCGATCTCGTTGTGGGCGCCGAAGAACCGAGCAGCGGCCAACGACGGCGGGTCGAGGTAGAAGGACTCCGGGTCTCCGACACCAGCGAGTTCCCCGTCGAGCATCAGCGCGATGGAGTCAGCGAGCTCCACCGCCTCCTCCTGGTCGTGAGTGACGAAGACCGTCGTCAGGTCGAACTCGTCGTGCAGTTCGCGGACCAGGCTGCGCATTTCCCGGCGAAGGCCGGCGTCGAGTTGGGAGAACGGTTCGTCGAGAAGGAGCACCTCGGGTCGAAGTACCAGGGCACGGGCCAGCGAGACCCGCTGCTCCTGGCCACCGGACAACTCCCCCACCCGTCGAGGCCCCAGCCCGTCGAGTCGGACCCGCTCCAACATCTCCCCCACCTGAAGACGCGCCGCCCGCTTGGGGATCCCCGCCATCCGGAGACCGAAACCAACGTTCTGCTCCACACTCAGGTGCGGGAAGAGCAGGGGTTTCTGGAAGACCAGCGACACCGGCCGGTCCTCGGCGCGGGTCGTCAGCAGCGAGGCGCCGTTCAGCAGGACGTCGCCCGCGCTCGCGTCGTTCAACCCGGCCACGATCGACAGGGTGGTGCTCTTGCCGCAGCCCGACGGACCCAGCAGTGCTGTGAAGGAACCAGTGGGCACCTCCAGGTCGATCCCGCGCACGACCTCGGTGTCATCGAACCGTTTGCGCAGACCCCGGATCGACAATCCGGCGCAGTCAGCCACGAGCCATCCCCATCCAGTCCGGCGATCGGGAGCCGAACACCTTGGTCGCCACGATGACCAGGACCACCGGGGGTACGACCACCAGCATCCCCAGCGCGGCCGCTGCCGTCCGGTCCGAGGAACCGATGGCGGAGAAGAGCAGCAGCGGCAGGGTCGTGACCGTGCCGCCACCGATGAGCAGCGTGAGGATGTATTCACTCCAGGAGATCAGGAAGGTGAGCAGCGCGGTGGTCAACAACGCCGGGCGCAGCAACGGGAGCGTGATGAGCAGTTGGGTGCGGAGCGGGCCGGCCCCCAGGGACCGGGCCTGACTCTCATAGTCAGTCTCGAAGTTGGCGTACGCCGCCCCCAGCAGGGTCGCGGCGTACGGCACCGTCGGCATCAGCTGGACCAGGACCACGCCGGTCACCGTATCGGCGAGGCCGTAGCGGATGAAGAAGATCTGGAGACCCAGCGTCACCGCCAACCCCGGCACGATCACCGGCGCCAGGAGCAGGAACTGAACGGCCCGTCGTCCACGGAAGCGGTAGAGCCCGATCGCCCGACCGGCCGAAAGCCCGATCAGCGTGGCCAGGAGCGCGACGGAGGTGGAGATCAGGACGGAAGTGCCCAGCGCACTCAGCACGTCACCGCTGGCGATCAGGCCGGCGCCCCGGTCGGTGAAGCGTTGCGGGATCAGCGCGGGGTAGCGCCAGGTCCCAGCGATCGACCACACCACCAGCGGCACCAGCGGGAGCAGCACGACTCCGGCGATCAGAGCGACGCGGAGGCGTCCACCCCACCTGACTTCACCCGTCATCACAGGGCTCGCCTCGAAAGGCGAGAGACCAGGGCGAGGTACGCCGCGGCGAGGGTCAACGTCAGCAGGGCCAGCACGGTGGCGATCACCATGGCCTGCGGCCGCACGGTCAGATCGGTGTCGCGGAAGCGTTCGAAGGCGACCACCGGCAGGGTGGCCGGGAACGGACGGCCCAGCAGTCGCGGCACCTCGTAGGAGGCCGCCGCGAACGCCATCACCAACAGGGAGGCGGCCGCAACCGGCGGCGCGATCATCGGCAGCGTCACCGAGGTGAACCGGCGCCAGGCGCCGGCGCCGAGGGTGCGGGCGGCGTTCTCGAGGTCCACCACCTGCTGCGACATCGCAGCCAGAGCGACGATCGCGATGAACGGCGCCTCCTTCCAAGCGTAGGAGGCGATGATCCCCCAGCCGAACGCGTCACCGGTGACCTCGGGAAATGCGGCTGCGTCCGGCAGCAACCCGATCGCGTTGCCGAGGCGAGAGATCGACCCGGACGGGGCAAGCAGCAGTCCGATGCACAACGCCGCGACGAGATGGGGCACCGCCAGCGTGCTCTGGAGCAGGGTCGTCATCCCCCGTCGAGCGACCCGACGCACGGCCAACGCGATGCCGACTCCGGCGACGGTGGCGAGCGCCGTACTGATCAGGGTGACGCGCAGGGTGAGCCCGATCGATGCCCGGAAGGCGGGGTCGGCGAAGGTGACTCGATAGGCGTCGAAGGACCAGGTGGTCTCCCCCAGGAGCGGTTGGCGACCCAGGCTCTGCAGCACCGCCTGGCTGACCCCGCCCACGAAGAAGACGCCGACCACCAGCAACGCCGGGGTCAACAGCAACGCGATCCGAACGCGTTGCGGCAGACGCCCGACGGTGCTCACTGCTTCTGCAGGACCTGAGCGATCCAGTCCTTCTCAAGCTGACCGATGAAGGCGCTGGCGATCTCGGGTTGAGCGTTGGCGGTCAGCTCCTCCAGCGACAGGACCGATTCGCTGACCTGCACCTGCGCGAAGGCGGACTGAAGGTCCGCGGACGTGCGAGCGACGTCGATGGCCGGGTAGATCCCGTTGGACTCGAAGAGCGCGAGTTGAACTTCGGGGTCCAGCAGCGTGTTGGCCAGCACCAGCGCTCCCGCCTGATGGGCGGCGTTGTCGGGGACGGCCACGAAGCTCACGTTACTGATGTTGCCGGACTCCAGCACCGCCTCGCGGGTGGTGTCCGGGTATAGACCGTCGGCGACCTTCTGGGCCACCGCACCAGGACCGTAGGTGAAGTAGGCGCTGATCTCGCCGTCGGAGTAGAGCTTCTCGATCTCGTCCTGGCTCTGGGGGTAGGTGCGGCCCTGCTTCCACAGCGATGGAGCGACAGCGTTGAGGCGTTCGAACAGAACCCCGGAGGCGGCGGCGTACTCGTCGGCTGATAGGTCACCCTCCTGCACCAGCGGCCCGGGTCCGTCGATGAGGCCGTAGAGGATCGAGCGGATCGCCATCGAACCGGTGAAGTCCGGCGGCGCGGGGTAGGTGAACCGGCCCGGGTTCGCCTCGGCCCAGTCGAGGAGCGCGTCGATCGAGGCGACATCGGACTCGTCGAGGTCGGTGCTGTCGTAGACGAGAGCCGAGTTGGCCTGCTGCCACGGCGACTCGCACCCGTTGACGGGGATGCCGAAGTCGGTGGTGATGGCCGACGAGTCGGAGTCGACGAACTCGGCGTTCGGCAGGTCGCCGGCCCATTCGCAGCGCCACAGGTCGGCCTGCACCCCGGTGGCGAAGTTCTCGCCGTTGATCCAGATGGCGTCGACGGTGCCGTCGTCGTCTCGGCCTGCCTGCTGCTCGCCGAACACCTTGTTGACCGCCTCGGCGGTGTCGTCGATCCGCACCTGGTTGAGCGTCACGCCCAGATCGGCCATCCGGGTGGCCACTTCGTCGGCGATGAATGTGTTCAGGACGTCGTCCCCGCCGTACATGTACCAGTTGACGGTCTGTCCGTCGGCCTCGGCGAGGACCGCGTCCCAGTCGCTGGCTGCCGGGCCTCCAGCTGGTGTGGCTCCGTCGTCGTCACCGCACGCGGCGAGGACGAAGGAGGCCACCAACAGCGGAGTCAGCAGGACGGGGAAGCGACGACGACGGTTCAAGGGCTCTCCTCAGAGGGGGTGGGGCGTGGGTCTGGTCGGTGAGGCTGATTCGGAGCCGACGGGGCGATCGGTTGGACGCGAAGCAGGTGGATACCGAGGGCCACGCGTTGCAGGACGGTCAGCCCGACTACCGCAGCGAAGGTCCAGGCGATGGTTTCGGCGTACTGCGGGAAGAGGCAGAAGAGCACCCCGGCGATGACCGTCTCGGTGCCCTCGGCCAGCCCCCGGATGAAGAGCAGGGAGCGGCCATCGGAGCCGCCGCTGCGGTGGGCCTCCCCCCGGCGCTCGAGCACGGAGGACAGGGCCAGGAAGGCGCTTCCGGAGAGGTAGTAGGTCAAGAAGAGCACCAGGCAGGCCACCCGGGCCTCGGGGCGCTCGATGCCGACGGCGAGGACGAACCCGCCGTAGATGCTGAAGTCGGCGACGATGTCGAGGAACCCGCCGAGATCGGTGGCGCCGGTACGCCGCGCGAGGGGCCCGTCCAAGCCGTCGAAGAGGCGGTTCAGCAACCACAGGACCAGGGCGATCCACCAGTGGCCGGTCGCCACCGCAACGCAGGCCGCGACGCCGATGATCCAGCCGACGCCGGTGACGGCCAGCGGAGAGACGCCGGCCCGATCCAGACCACGCGCCATCGACTCCAGCGGCGGAGCGAGCACGCGACGGACGGGGACGTCGAGCATGGTCGCGCTCCTCCTTCGTGGGTCGGCTGGTCGGGGGTGGTTCGGGAAGGCAACGCGACGCGTGCGTCTGCCACTTCCCAACCGAGTCAGTATGTCGGCCCCGGAGCCCAGCATTGGGTCATGTCAGGAATGCTGGACCCGTGAGTGAGCAGACCCGAGCGGGCGTCCCCGGCGCGACG
>CBDTZB010000017.1:0-13417 GCA_965364795.1 uncultured Nocardioides sp. | reverse complement strand
TGCGCAGGGTGTCCATGCCGCCCACGTGGGCGCGTGCGGAGGCGCTGATCTTGGTCAGGTAGCCGGCGCTCTTGATCTGCAGGGAAAGCAGCGAGTCCTCGACCTCACTGTCCTTGACCCACGGTGTGCGCTGCTTGCTCTCGCGGAGAACGTCGCGCAGAGCCTTGGTCGAGAAGATTGAGAACTGACCTCCCAACACCGCCATGTTCCGGCCGCGCAGGAGGTTCTGCATGTTGAAGGCGCTGAACTGGGCCCGTTGGCCGGCGATGAGGAACTTCGCCATCGGGCCATCAAGGGCGCTGTCGTCGATCGAGTAGATCGCGGAGATGCCGCCGATCCGGTCGTCGCTCGAGATCTCGTCCACCAGCGCTTCGATGGCGTCCGGCTCGGGGGTGGTGTCCCCGTCGACGCCGAGCAGGTAGTCCATCGTCTCGACCAAGGAGTAGCCGTAGTTGAGCGCGCCGACCTTCTTGTCAGGGTTCTTGCCGATGTCGTGCACGTAGATCTCGGTGTGCTGCTCACCGGTCGGGGTCTGCCGGGTGTGGGGTCCGGCGTAATGAGAGGCGATCTCCACCGAGTCATCGCTGGTGTTGTTGATGATCACGTGGATTACGTCGGGCAACCGCGTCTGCATCAGCAGCGAGTCCAGCACCCCACTGATCGTCTCGGCCTCGTTGTAAGCGGGGATGACGCAGCCCACCGTGGCCCGCTGCACGGGGATCGCAGTGACCTGTTCGAGGTACTGGTCGGCGTACGCGCTCAACGCCGGGTCCGGCGTGCGGATGTACGACGCGGCCTCGCGTGGGACCGTGGGGGCGGCCTGGGGGGTGGGGGGAAGGTCGGTCATGGTCTTCTTCGCTGTCGTCGGGTCTGCTCAGTCGGCCTGGGCGGGGGCGGCGGCCGGAGCGGGCTGGGGGTCTGAGGTGCGGCACTGGTTCGGTTGTTCGGAGCCCTGGGAGCGCGGCATGGCAACGTGGCCGACGTCGGTGGGTTGTCCGGCCGTCACGTTAATGGACTCGACCCGGGCCGGGTCGTAGACGCAGTTGTCCAAATAGATCGAATCGGGCCCGGGGCCGGCTGCGACGGTCATGCCGCTCTGGGTGGCGATCAACCCGTCAAGGAGGAACCGGCCGTCTCGGCTCGACGTGGTGCGGTCCACTTCGCGGCCCGAAGAGTCCAGGAGTCGCACCGTGGCGCCGAACAGTAGGTGCGAGGAATCAGATCCGTCGACGACGGTGCCTTCGACCCAGCCACCTCGGCGGGTGAGGCGGACGCTGCCGAAGGAGGTTCGACCCGAGCGCACCTTCGTCTTGGCCACGGAGAGTCGGGCGGGGAAGTAGTTGCCCACGCCGGGCACCTGGAGGTAGTACTTGCCGGGATAGAGGCCGCGGAAGGTGATGGATCCCCGTTTGGCGCGGGCGGTCCAGAACTGCCCGGTCGAACGGCTGACGGCGGTGACGTAGGGCTTGCCAGTCACCCGGGAGTCGCCGGCGTAGAGGTCGACAAGCAGGTTGCCGGCGCGCTTGTTCAGCGCGATGTCCACGGTCCGGAACCGAGATCCCTTGACCTTGCCCAGGTAGAGACTCTTGGCTACCCGAGTGCGCTTGCGGTCGTAGGTGAACACGGAGTACTTGCCGGGGGGCAGACCGCCGAGGGCGAAGCGGCCCTGCCGGTCGGCCTTGGTCTCGAAGGACTGCTCCAAGGTGTTGGCCGCCACGACCCGAGCACCCTTGGCGGCGCGGCCACCTGCGCGGACCTGTCCGCCGATCGAGGCGCCACGACGCAACTTGATGGTCTTGACGGTGGTGCGGTCGGGGCTGACGCTCACCCGCACCGTGGTGGGTCGGTTCTTGGTCACGTCGTAGGAGGGTGTTTGGTCGACGAACTGGAGGTAGTACTTCCCAGCGTCCAGAGACAGCGAGTAGCCGCCTCCCCGTGCTGTGCGGGACCCGAGGTAGGCCCAGTCCCGGGTGAACCACAGGACTTTCACGGTAGGCGCTTGTCCGCCACCCACTTGGAGGATCTCTCCGCGCACGCGTCCCTGCTCCGCCGCCACGGCCGAGGTCGAAGCGCCGGTGAGGGCCACCGTCAGTCCGAGGAGAAGCGCGGTCAACAGAGCGAACGCTCGTGTCGCGGGGGTCGATCGGTTCATGGGTCCGTCACTGGGGGGAGGTGGAGCTGGGGGAGGTGTAGCCGGGAGAGGAGGCCCATCCGATGGGTGGTCGGGACCTCTGGGTGTCTCGTATCCGAAAGTGCTCGAACCAAGTGCTTGACCCGAAGAAACTCGGGCTGGGCGGCATCTGGTGTGCGAGACGCTGTCGTGGTGCTCCTCTAAG
This sequence comes from uncultured Nocardioides sp., assembly GCA_965364795.1. Lineage (GTDB taxonomy): Bacteria > Actinomycetota > Actinomycetes > Propionibacteriales > Nocardioidaceae > Nocardioides. The sequence goes on along the minus strand of CBDTZB010000017.1, from coordinate 11,081 downwards.
AAACCACAATCTTTTACGCGGCGAGGAATTATCTGTCATTCTGTGCTTCCCCCCCCACGGTAGCCCCCCCCCACGAAAGATCCCCCCATGATGCACTCGTTGCTGTCGATGGTTGGCGCCCTCGGCGCTGCCTTGTCCAAACCCCCCGCCAGCGCCATCGATCGCCGGCTGAAGGCGGTCGCGGCGGATCCTCGTCTGGCTACGTGCCGCGACGTCGAACTTCTTGTGCGCGTTCACGGCGTCCCAGAAGCCCAGGTCTGGACGGTCGTCGACCGACTGGCCCGCGGCAAAGTGGACCCCACCTTGGCGTGGTCGTGGACGGTCGAGCGCGACGGCAACGAACTGGCGAAGTTGTGTGCTGCCCCGATGACCGATCGCGACGTCGTGGCCTACATGGCGATCGGTCCCAACGCTCAACGGATCCAACGGCGCGCCACCGCCTGAGGATCCGCTGGCTGATTGCTAGCTGATCATGCGGCGCGCCACGGCGCGCTGCCGAGCGGTGATACGCGCGGCGTACTGCTCGCCCGTCAGGGGTGAGGTGTAGGGCAGGCGATTGGGTACGTCGCCCAACGCGATGACCTCGACCCGCGGGCCGTCGTCCTCCTGCGTCAGATCGCGGGTGAGGTGCTGCCAGCGCAGCATCATCGACCCGGTGCGGTGGCCGGTGGTCTCCAGCCAATTCGCGATCGGAGCGCCGTCGTAGGGAGGGGTCTCGGCGACCACGAGGCGGATCATCCCGTCCCGGTCGATCTCGGCCTGGGCGGAGGTCAGTGACGTCTGGTGGGTCTCGTAGTCCGTGGAGGCGTACCAGTCGGACCCGATCTGGGCGGCTTGGTAGGTGCAGTCGGCGCAGGCGGGGACGGTGATGATCATCGCCTGGTCCTCAGCCAACTCGTAGTGCCCGATCGAGGAACGCTGGGAGGCGAGTCCGCCGGGGGTCGACTGCGGGGCGGTCAGGGTGTTGACCGGTTCCTTGTACTGGAACCACTGAGGGAACGCGAACCACGTCTGGATGCTGCCGGTCAGGGTCCGGGCGGCGATGTCGTACTTCTTGGCCAACAACTCGCGGGTCAGGGGTCGGGCCGGCTGCCCGAGGGTGTCAACCCGTTCGATGGTGATCGTGCCGCGCTCCTCGGTGTCCCAATCGTTGAAGACCTCGCGCACGATGAAGGTCTTCGCTCCGGACTCGGCGGTGTAGGAGAACTCGAAGGTGCCGTCCTCGGCGACGTCGAGTTCACGGTCGTCGAACGCCATCAGTGACGTCGCCGCGGAGTCGGCAGAATAGGCACCCCCCATGACCTGGAAGGACAGATCGGCGCTGGTGCCGCGGCGTCCGCGGATGACGTACTCGACGCCTTCACGCAGGTAGGCGCTGAAGTAGACCGCGTCGGGGTTGTCCAGACCCTGCCGGGAGAACTGGTGGGTGGAGTTGATGAACAATGGCCGGTCGAGGTCGTGGTCGAAGGCCATCTGCATGGCCATCCGGATCCGGCCCGAGAGGTAGTCGTACCCCTCGAGCCGGTCGGCCTCGGTCTTGATGAAGGGGGCGTTGGCGATCAGTTCCTCAGCCTCGGCGATCGCGTCCTGGAGGGGGCGGGTGATGTCGTAGGACGCGCTCATAGGATCAACCGGCCTTACTGATGATCTTGTCGGCGAACTTGCTGAGGTCATCGATCTTCTTCTGCAACGGCTCGGTGTCCTCGCCCATGATGTAGGGGACGCGGAAGCCAACGATGCAGTCGGTGACGCCCTTGTCCTCGAGACGCTTGATCCCGTCGAGGTCGTAGGCGTCGTAGGAGATCACGTGCACCTCGAAGTCGTCGCGGGTGTCGCCCTCCTCCTCCCGGATCTCGGCCAGTCGCTTGAGCAGGCGGTCGAGCTCCTCGCCGTCACCGCCGGCGTGCATCCAGCCGTTGCCCTTGCGCACCGCTCGCCGCAAGGCACCATCGGCGTGACCGCCGACCAGGAGCGGGATGGGCTTGGTGGGCGCAGGGGACTGCTTGAGGGTGTCGAACTGGTAGAACTCGCCGTCGTAGCCGAAGAACTCCCCACTGGTCAGCCCCGTGACGATGTCGAGGCACTCATCCATGCGCTTGCCGCGCTTGGCCCAGTCGACGCCCATGGCGTCGAAGTCCTCGGGCCACGGGGAGAGTCCCACGCCCAACCCGAGCCGGTTGTCGGAGAGGAAGGCGACCGAGGCGGCTTGCTTGGCGACCAGCACGGGCGGGCGCACCGGAAGCTTGAGCACGAAGGGAGTCAGGCGCAGCGTCTTGGTGTGCGCGAACAGGTGGGCGCAGAGGATCATCGTCTCGATGAACTCCTTGCCCTCGAGGAACTCTCGGTCGCCGGTGTCGGTGTAGGGGTACTTCGAGTCCGACTCCTTGGGGTAGATCAGAGAGTCGCTGACGGTCATCGAGGTGTAGCCGGCGGCCTCGGCGGCCTGGGCCAGTGGGGCGTAGTACTTGGCTTGCGTCATGGCTTCGGCGTAGGTGAATCTCATCGGGGTCCCTCCGTGGGATGGAACGAGCCGGCACTCGGTCGTGGAGCCGGGACAGTGGGTGTGGCGATCGAGCGTAGGCATCTTTTGGCCGTCGAGCGCGGCGCAGTGTCGCTGGCCGGGCGTCGAGCTGGAAGAGATTGGATGCCGAGAAATATAGAACGTGTTTCAGTTTTGTGCCAGAGTTCACCCGTGGACCTTCAGACACTGATCGACCGGGCCGAGATCTCCGACGTGCTGATTCGCTACACGCGGGCGATCGACTTCAACGAGTGGGACCTCCTCGACACGGTCTTCACCCCGGACGCGGCCATCAACTACGTCGAGTCCGGCGGGATCGAGGCGTCGTACCCCGAGGTCAAGCCTTGGTTGATGGAGATGCTGCCTGCGTTCTTCCCCCAGCGCATGCACCAGTTGGGCCAGATCGATATCGAACTGGGTGAAGGCGGCGACACCGCCGTCGTGGCGGCGTACTTCTACAACCCGATGCCGGCCGACGACGGCAACGGCGGCGAGAAGATCGTCGAGATCGGCGGCGTCTATCGTCATCAGATGGTGCGTACGCCCGACGGATGGCGCAGCCGCCACCTCCACGAACAAGTGATCTGGAAGAGAGGCCTCTGATGGCCGGTCCCAAGAAGCCCCTCACCGCCGAGCAGCGAGCCAAGCGGCAGGAGGCGATGTCCAAGCCGCAGGTCGTCACGATCATCAAGTACATGGCCAAGGCCCAGGTCAAGGTCTTCCGATTGACCAACGGCCGGATCGGTAGCAAGTGGCGGATCGGGGCCGGGTTCCGCAACCCGGTGCCCACGCTGCTGCTCGATCACGTGGGTCGCAAGTCCGGCACCGTGTTCACCACCCCGCTGCTCTACCTCCCCTATGGGGAGAACCTCGTGGTCGTCGCCTCCCAGGGCGGGCTCCCCAAGAACCCGCAGTGGTTCCACAACCTGATGGCCAACCCAGACACGGTCGTGCATATCAAGAAGCAGCGCGCCCGCCCGGTGCACGCTCACCAGGCCGACGCCCAGGAGCGGACCCTGCTGTGGCCCCGGTTGGTCGATCTGTACGCCGACTTCGCGACCTATCAGGAGACCACCGACCGCGAGATCCCCGTGGTCGTCCTCACGCCACGCTGATTGGCCTACGTAGAAAGTTGGCCGGTTTGACCGATTCCGTGACAATGGGCGTGTGGCCGAGCGAGAAGTAGGACAACCCACCCGCGGTGAGCACCCCGTCATCGTGGGCCTTCTCGCGCTCGTCAGCGTGGCCGTCGTCATCGGACTGGTGCTCGGGATCGCAGCCATCTTCGGCTCCCGGGCCTTGGGCCTGGGGCAGGACGACTCCGTCAGCAGCTCCACGGTCAGGGAGTCGATGTATCTGCCGACCCCTGAGCCGACCGAGCGCGCGGACGGTCCGTTGGTCACCCTGGCACCTCAGCCCACGCCGACCAAGACCGTCGAACGAACCCCGAAGAAGCCCGCCACCCCCATCACGTTGACGGTGCTGCAGACCGAGGTTGTCCCGATGGGCCAGATCGACCTCAGCGGGGTCTACCCCGGGGGCGAGGGGTCGATCCTCCAGGTCCAGCAGTTCAGCGACGGCGGCTGGGACGACTTCCCGGTCACGGCGTCGGTCAGCAACGAGACCTTCCGTACCTACATCCAGACCGGCCAGCCGGGGGTCAACCGCTTCCGGATGGTCGACACCGACAGTGGGCTGATCTCGAACGAGATCAAGGTGACCGTCAGCGGGGGCTGACCCCGCGGCGATCGGCACGATCCAGATCGGCCTGGTGCGTCCAGTAGCCGACCCAGGCGGTGCCCAGCACGGCCAACCCGCCCACCAGCAGGCTGGCGGTGGCTAGCGGCGCCACTGCGGCGACCAGCCCGACCAGAAGTGGGCCGCCCGAGAGGCCGATGTCTCCACACAGTCGCCACCCGCCCAGGAACTGAGCGCGTCCGGTCACCGGGGCCGCGTCGGCGCCGAGGGTCATCACGATGCCGGACCCCAGGCCGTTGCCCACTGCGATCAGGGCCATCACGGCCGCGATCCCGACAGCGGAGTCGGTGAGGGGTAGCAGGAACGCGGCGACCGCTACTGAGGCCACGACCGGGATGGCGACCACCATCCGGCCCCGGGTGTCCATGAGCCATCCGCCGGGCAGGAAGAACAGAATGTCAATCAGGGCGGCGAAGGAGAAGATCAGCGACGTCGTACTCGCGGAGATTCCGACCTGGTCGGCCCACAGCGGGAGAAGTCCGTTGCGCACCGATCGTGAGGCGGAGATGACGATCACCGCGACGCCCAACGTGAGCAGGGTGCGACGGTTCTTCAGCAGAACGGACCAGACGCTCAGATGGCCGGTCGTGCGTTGAGCAGTGCGGGACTCCGTCCCCAGATCCGGCATCAATAGGGCGAGCAGACCGGACGCGATCGACAGCACGGCGGCCAGGACGAAGACCGACCGCAGATCGGTCAGGGCGATCAACCCGGCCCCCATCAGTGGTCCGATGAAGATCCCGACCCGGTGAGAGCCGCCGAGCGCGGACAGGGCTCGTGCTCTGAGGTGGGCGGGGACCACATCGATCATGAACCCCTGCCGAGCCAACATGAAGGCTGTCCAGGTCATCCCGCTGACCACCACGGCGGCGGACAACATCACCACCGAGTCGCTCAACGCGGCGATGGTCATCGCCACCGCATCGATGAGGCCGCCGAGGAAGAGCGTGCGGCGCTCCCCGATCCGGGCAACCAGCGCTCCCGCGGGGAGGGAGGCGATCAGCATGCCGATGCCCAGCAGGGCGACCACGAAGGCGGCGGTGCTGACGTCGGCTCCGAGCTCACGGGCCCGCAGGGCCAGGATCGGCAACACGGCACCGTGGCCGATCGAGCTCACGATCGTGGGGCCGTACGCCGTCAGCGCGATGTCCCGGAACCGGAAGTCGGGGGTGTCCAAGACGGGTGAGGTCTCGGGAGTGGGCATGCGGCCATTGTCGATGGTCGCGGTCAGGACGGGAACGGGCAGGGACGTCTGATCCGTCACACAGGACCGCCGGTGTCTGCGGTGCCCTCCCCGGTGGAGTCCGGGGGAGTCCGGGGGCGCCGGGTGGAGCTTGGGGGAGTCCGGTGGAGGCCGGTGGAGCCCGGTGGGTGGGGCTGTCCGTCGCGATGCGCCGATGAATGGCAGGCTCGGGGTTATGAGGTCGTCGCTTGCACCGGTCGTACTGCTCTGCTCCGCACTGCTGGTGGGCTGCTCTGAAGGCTCGTCCGACGTTCCGGTGCCGTCGAGCGGCCCGTCCGCGTCCGCGTCGGCTTCAGCGTCGGACGCGGCCTCCGCCTCTGCCGAGCCCGTAGGGCCGGCCCTCGTGCAGTTTCGTGAGGTGCGAGCCAGCGGTCGGTCCAACCCTGCGACAACGGTGCTCGGTGAGTACCGCGAAGAGTTCGAAGCCCTGGACTGTGGGGCGAACGCGACCCTCGCCGAGATCCGGGCTGATGAGGTGCAGTTGTCGTGCGACGCCCAGGAGGTGCGCTACCTCCTGGAGCCGGCCGCGTTGTCGACACAGGTGAGCTCGGCGCAGGTCGACATCGATGAGTCGGGGAACCCGCTGCTGACCATCGAACTGGACACTGAGGCAGCCGCAGAGTTGGCCCGGATCACGGCGGATCTGGCGAACACGCGGACGCAACTGGCTATCGTGGTCGACGGCTACGTGATCACGGCGCCGACGATGGCTTCGGCGATTTCGGGTGGAATTCTGCAGATCTCCGGAAGTTTCAGCGAGGCTGAAGCGAGCGATCTGGTGCGGCGGCTGACACTGGAGGGGTGACGCTTGGGGTGTCTTTGGTTCGCCAGCGGCGTACGGCCTGGGCCACGGCGGGCTGACCGCCCAACACGCCGGCGAGCACCAGGGCCACCCCCAGGGCCTGGGCCGCACCGAAGACCTCGGCGGCGATGACGATGCCCAGCAGCGTGCCGACCACGGGGTTGATGAGTCCAACCAGGGCGACCGCGCCGGCTGGCATCGAGCGTAGGCCGTGGAACCAGCAGATGTAGGCCAGGATCGTGCCCGCTCCGCCGATCCACAGCAGTCCGGCCGCGGCGCCGAGGTCCAGCGCCGGTGGCGGCCCCTCGATGAGCAGGCCCAGCGGCAGCAGGATCAGCCCGCCGACGACCAACTGCCACGAGACGAGCGTGACGAGATCGACTGGCGCGCTCCAGCGCTTGATCAGGACGAAGCCGAGAGCGGAGACCGCCACTGAGGCGAACGCCGCCACGACGCCGAGCGGGTCGAGGTCGCCGGGACTACGCAGCACGAGCAGGGTGACGCCGAAGAGCCCGACGAAGGCCGCCGCGATCCGTGCTGTGCCGGGCCGCTCGGACAGCAACAGCCACGCAACTGCCATCACGACCAGGGGCGAGGTGGCCTGGATCGTCGAGGCGAGCCCACCGGGGAGGCGGTAGGCCGATAAGAAGATCAGCGGGAAGAACAGGCCGATGTTGCACAGTCCCAGGACGACCGAGCGCCACCACCAGTCACCAGAAGGCAAACGGCGGCGCCAAGCGAGAAGGATCAGTCCGGCAGGCAGGGCGCGCATCGTGGCAGCGAAGAGGGGTCGGTCGGGCGGCAGCAGCTCGGAGGTGACGATGTACGTCGAACCCCAGGCGATCGGTGCGATGGCCGTGATCGCGATGATGCGCCACCTGATAGTTTCCATGGAAGATAATATATCTTCCGTGTCAAGTATTGTGGTTCACATGACTTCCGCACCCGATCGCGTCGGCCGCATCCTTCAGCAATGGGCGCAGGAACGTCCCGATCTGGACGTGTCGCCGATGGGCATCATCGGCAGGCTGCACCGTCTCGCGGCCGTCCTTGAGGAGGAGTTGCGCCCGGTCTTTGCGGAGGCTGGTCTGAGCGACGGCGACTTCGACTGCCTGGCGGCGCTGCGACGCTCGGGGGCGCCGTACGAAGTAACGCCAGGGGAGTTGGCCGCCTCCACGATGGTGTCCTCGGGCGCCGTCACCAAGCGGGTCGACCGTTTGGTCAGCGCTGGCTTGGTGACCCGCACCGTGTCGGACTCGGACGGACGCTCACGCCTGATCCGGCTGACCGACGAGGGACTGCGGATCTGTGACCACGTTCTCGAGCGACACGTGGCCAACGAGCATCGTCTGGTGGCCGGGCTGAGCGATCTGGAGCGCTCCCGCCTGGCTCATCTGCTCGAAACTTGGGGGAAAAGTCTGGACGCGGCCTGACCCTGGCCGAACTTGGCCGAAGAAACTCACGCTTGGCCGAAGAAACTTCTTCGGCCAAGCGTGAGTTTCACCGGCCGGCCGGTGAAACTGGCGCGACGCTCAGCCAGGCATGTAGTCAAAAACAGCCGGGTCGGGACCGATCCGACCGTCGGTGCCGTCGCCGAGGGCGGTGATGGTGGCGACCTCAGCCACGGTGAGGGTGAAGTCGAAGATGTCGAAGTTCTCCGCCATCCGCTCAGCCTTCATCGACTTGGGGAAGACGATGTCGCCGCGCTCGATGTGCCAGCGCAGGGTCACTTGGGACGGCGTCTTGCCGTACTTGTGTGCGATCGCGACGATCGTCTCGTCGGTGAGCACCTTGCCTTGGGCGATCGGGGACCAGGCCTCGATCTCGACCCCATGGCGGAGCGAGGCGCCGCGGTTCACGTCGTTGGTGAAGTAGGGGTGGGCCTCGATCTGGTTGACGACGGGGATGATCCCGGTCTCCTCGATGATCCGGTCGAGGTGGTCGGCGTTGAAGTTCGAGACGCCCACCGACTTCGCGCCGCCCTGGGTGACCAACTCGGCCATCGCCTTCCACGTCGAGACGTAGTCACCGTCGTACAGGGTCGGCAGCGGCCAGTGGATCAGGAACAGGTCGACGTGGTCGAGGCGTAACTTCGAGAGCGACTCGTCGAAGGAGCGCTTAACGTCGTCGGGCCGGTGGTTGGTGTTGTTCAGCTTGGTGGTGACGTAGAGGTCGTCGCGGGCGATCGTCGAGGAGGCAAGGGCCTCGCCGACGCCGGCCTCGTTCTCATACATCTGCGCGGTGTCGATGTGCCGGTAGCCAGTCTCGAGAGCGGTCGTGACGGTGGCCGCGGTCTCCGCGGGCGGAACCTGGTACGTCCCGAATCCGAGCTGGGGGATGGTGGTCTGGTCGATGAGGGTGACGTTAGAAACGGTCATACAGGGCACAAGGAGTGGCCGGCGCGGACTATTCCGGATCTGCGCCGACACGCCGTGCGGTGTTTCAGATCACCAGCGGAGTCGCAGTAGCCAGCGGGCTGCCCAGTTGTTCGCCATGATGGAGGGGTGGACTACAACGACTACGACACGAGACTGGCGGCCTACGCCGTCATCGTCGACGACGACCGAGTGCTGCTCGCGTTGTGGAATGAGGCCGACTCCCCCCGGTGGACACTGCCCGGGGGCGGGGTGGAGCTTCACGAGACCGTTGAGGAAGGTGTGGTCCGAGAGGTCCGCGAGGAGTCGGGGTACGACGTGGAGCTCGGTTCGCTTTTGGGGGTGCACTCCTACGTCATCCCGCCCGAGCGCCGCCGCCACGGCCGAGGACGCTCGATGAAAGCTGTTCGGGTGATCTACACCGCGACCGTCGTGGGTGGGGATCTGACCGTGGAGGTCGACGGCTCGACCGACGAGGCTCGCTGGTTCCCCCTCTCCGAGGTCCCGGATCTGCCTCAGGTGGGGTTGATCGAGGTGGGTCTACGGATGTGGAGAGAGCGAGCCAGCGCCTAGAAGTGCCGCCTCGACCAGAGCGTCAGCGTGAGCGGTCGCGGAGTCGATCAACGGCAGCGGCGAAGAGCCCGGCGGCACCAAGAGGCCAATCTCTGTGCACGCAAGAACGACCGACTCCGCTCCGGCAGCACCGAGTTGTTCGATGACCTTGACGTACGCCGCCCGCGAGGTCTCCAGGAACCGTCCCTGGGTGATCTCCTCGAAGACGACGCGATCGACCAGGTCGCGTCCGGCTTCGTCGGGCACGACGACCTCAATCCCGTGTCGGGCTAGGCGGTCGGCGTAGAAGGTCTCCTCCATCACCCACCGCGCGCCGAGCAGGCCAAGCCGGGTCACCCCCGCGTCGTGGGCGACTCTCGCGACGGCGTCGGCGATGTGGAGCGCCGGGATGTCGACGGCGGACTCCAGGGTGTCGAAGTTCTTGTGCATCAGGTTCGTGCACAGGCCGATCAGGTCAGCCCCTCCCGCTTCACAGTGACGGGCGGCGTCGGCCAGGATCTGGGCTGACCCGGCCCAGTCGCCACGGATCTGGCAGTCGCGGATCTCCGAGAAGTCCACCGACTGCAGGGAGATCTTGGCCGAGGAATGTCCGCCGCGGCGGGCAGCGACCTGCTCGTTGATCCGGCGGTAGTACGACTCGGTGGAGTGCCAGGACATGCCCCCGATGAGGCCAATGGTCAACATGAGAACAGCCTCCCTCCCCAAGCTCCTCCTAGGAATACCCCTTCTTCTAGGGCATGCCATAAGTAATAGTTGGGGCTGTGATTGATAGTCGGCGGATCCTCATCTTCCGTGCGGTCGCCCGCGCGGGCTCCATCAGCGCAGCCGCTCGTGAGCTCGGCTGGACCCAGCCAGCAGTGAGCCAGCACCTGGCTCGCCTGGAGCGGGAGGCCTGCTCGCCCCTGCTCATCCGTGGTCCCGGTGGGGTCCAGCTGACCGAGGCCGGCCAGATGCTCGCCAAGCGGGCCGACGTCCTGGCCGCTGAGGTGCACGCGGCCACGGAGGAGTTGGCAGCGTTGGGGCAGTTGCGCGCCGGGCGGGTTCGGCTCGTGGCGTTTCCCTCGGCGGCGGCGACGATGGTCCCGGTCGCGCTGGAGGCCCTGGCCGAGGATCACCCACAGATCGAGGTCGGGCTCGAGGTTGCGGAGCCTCCCGAGGCCATCGCCGCGGTGAGCGCAGGGGATGCGGACCTCGCCCTGGCCTTCGGGTACGACGGCCCGCCGGAGGGGCTGGGCGCCCTGCGTTGGGTTCCCCTGCTCGCCGAACCGGTGCACCTAGTGGTGCCGCCGGACTCGGAGATGTCGCCCGAGACCCCTCTGGAGGCGTTGGCCGAGGCTGACTGGATCGGCGGCTGCGTGCGCTGCCGCGGACATCTGGTTCAGTGTTGCGAGGGGGCCGGGTTCACCCCGCTCCTGCGGCACACCACCGACGACTATGTCGTGGTGCAGAACCTGGTGGCACGTGGGCTCGGCGTCACCGTGCTTCCCGCCTCCGCCCTCGCTGCCTACCGGCACCCGGGCGTCCGGGTGGTTCTCCGGCCCGATCTGGGGGAGCGGGTGATCGGCGTGCTCGTGCGCCCAGGGGCTGATGCGGTGCCCGCTACGGCCGCTCTTCTGCAGCGTTTGCGGGCGGGGCAGAGCGATTTTGAACCAGCGGGAACAAAGCCGCCCACCCCCTAGTTAGGCCTATCAGAGACTTGAGTTGAATCGACTCAACTTCTTTGCCACAATCGGTGGCAGCACATCCCATACGTCTTTCACGTGGAGGTATCACACACATGGCACGAGCAGTCGGCATCGACCTCGGAAC
>CBDTZB010000016.1:0-13624 GCA_965364795.1 uncultured Nocardioides sp. | reverse complement strand
GATGATGTCGCCGACCCCGAACTGATCCTCAAGGATCATGAAGATCCCGGACAGGAAATCCTTCACCAGGGACTGGGCGCCGAAGCCTAGGGCGATGCCGATGATGCCGGCGCTGGCGATGATCGGGGCGATGTCGACCCCGATCTCGCTGAGCATCATGGTGCTGATGACGGCCACGATCAGGCCCGTGACGATGCTGCGGAACAGGCCACCCATCGTCTGGGCCCGTTGGGCTCGTCGCGCTGAGACGTGGGGGTTCGCCCGGTCGGGCATCACTCCTTGTTCGGCCCGCTTGACCGCCCGCCCGATTCCCTTGTGCAGCCCCCAACGCAGTCCCAGTCCGAGTAGGAATAGGCCCACCAGAGCCAGGGGAGTGCCAACGACCACCTCCAGGCCGTTGGCGAGTTTCTGATTGCCGGTGAGGCTGAAGGTCCATTCACAGATCGACTCACCATCGAGGGAGCACTTGCGCGTCGCGATCTCAAACATGGGTCCCAGTAAACAGGCCGACCGATGGCGATACTCTGAGGCATGACCACGATTCGCTCGACTGTTGTTCGACTCACAGCCGGTGTCCTTCTCGCGTGCGGCCTTCTAGCCATCAGCGCCCTTCCCGCAGCCGCTGAACCTGCCAGAGGCTGGCCCGATCATGACCCCGTTGACAGCCTTGAAGTGCTGTTTGTGCTGGTGGGAATGCCGATGCTGTTGGCCATCGGAATTCTGGCCTTCGTGATGCTGCCACCGATCATCCGCGGCGAACCGCTGCGTCCCGAATGGTCGTTGCCCTCCACCGACCAGTGGATCGGTGGTCCTCAGCGCGACAAGGGACAGCTCGCTGCCCCGGACGACGACACATCCAAGGCCGGTGGAGCAAGTGGCCGCTGGTGATGTGCTCTCCAGCGCGGAACGCGGCGCGCTGGACGGAACGATTCGGCGCGCTGAGCAGCTGTCTCGGGTTGAGTTCTCGGTCTTCATCGGAGACGTCCAGGGGAACCCCCGAGACCACGCCACCAGCCTGCACAACTCGCTGGTCGTGCCCACGCGCAGTGTCCTGATCATGGTGGATCCGGAGCAGCGGATTTTGGAGATCGTGACAGGGGGCTACGTACGCCGCACCCTGAGTGACCGCGAGGTGGAGTTGGCCGTGGCCACGATGCAGAGCCTGTTCGCCGAAGGTGACCTTGCCGGCGGGCTGTGTCGCGGAATCACCCACCTCGCCGAGCACGCGGTGCCGGCGGGCGCCCTACCCGGCAAGTAGAACGCCCACCGCAGAGCTAGAACGCTATTCGGCGTCCTTGGCCTGAGCCGCGACGGCGCGTGCCACATCGGCGCGCGCCTCGCGCACGTAGCGCAGAGCTCCCGGGTTCGCCTCCGCTGTCTCCAGCCAGGAGTCCAGGGTCTTCAGTAGCCTTGGTGAAGCGAGCGCGTGGGGGAAGACGTACTGCAGAGCAACCGCGCCCTTGTGCGCACCCAGTCGCTCCCACAAGGTCGGCACGGCGTCGAGGAACGCCGAGACGTAGGGCTCCAGCACCTCGTCCTGACCGGCGCGGGGGAAGGCCGCAGCAACGCTGCGATGCGTCTCGTTGGGGGTGCTGGCATCGACCATCACCTGTTCCCAGGCACGAGCCTTGGCTTCCGCGGTGGGCATCGACGCCCGAGCGGCAGCAGCCTTCTCCTGTCCGGAGATGGTTTTGTCCGTCTCCAACTCGGCGTCGATCCGAGCGCCGTCGCATCGACCCAGCCGAGCCAGGGCCGTGATCAAGGCCCACCGCAGGTCGGTGTCGATGGCCAGGCCCTCGAACAACAGACTGCCGTCCAGCAGTGCCTCGAGATCGGCGACGGCCGCGTCGCTGCTGGCGGCGCCCGCGAAGGAGCGCGCGAAGGTGAGTTGGTGATCGCTGTCGGGCTCGGCGGATTCGAGCAGTTCGCGCAGGCCCTGCTCCCAGGCCAGCTCCAGTGAATCTCGGTTGGCTGGTGCGGAATAGAGCGTGACCGCCTGCCCGGCCAGGGTCGGGATGCGGCTGACACCCCAGGCGTCGGACTCGGCGCCGATGTTGGCCAGGACTAGGGCGAGGTAGTCGGTCGCCGTCATCTCGGCGTCCCGCGTCATGTCCCACGCGGCACCCCACACCAGGGCCCTGGCGAGGGAGTCCTCCATCCGGGACAGTCCCTCGATGGCGGTGGCCAGCGAACGGTCGTCCAGGCGGATCTTGGCGTAGGCCAGATCGCCGTCGTTGAGCAGCAGAAGATCGGGGCGTCGGAGGCCGACTGCCTCGGGGATCTCAGTGGCGGCGCCGTCGACGTCGACCTCGATGTACTCGGTTCGGGCGATGGGGCCATCAGCACCGTCGGCGTCGTAGAAGCCGATTCCCAGGCGGTGGCGACGCAGGGTCGGCCAGCCCGGATGGGCGCTCTGGCGGACGGTCAGACTGGTGAGGACGCCGTCCTCATCGGTCTCCATCTCGGCGCGCAGAGTGTTGACGCCCGCGGTCTGGAGCCATTCCTCGGCCCAGCCGGAGAGTTCGCGCCCCGACGCCTTCTCCAAGGCGTCGAGCAGGTCGGAGAACTCGGAGTTGGCGTACTCGTGATTCTTGAAGTACTGACGCAACCCGGCCAGGAAGGGGTCTAGGCCCACCCAGGCCACCAACTGCTTGAGCACTGAGGCGCCCTTGGCGTAGGTGATCATGTCGAAGTTGACCTCGACGGCTTCGAGGTCGACGTTGTCGGCCGCGATCGGGTGGGTGCTGGGCAACTGGTCGGCGCGGTAGCCGGTCTGCTTGCGGGCGTTGGCGAAACCGGTCCAGGAATCGGTGAACTCGGTTGCCTCGACCTCTGCGTGATAGCAGGCCCACTCGGCGAACGACTCGTTGAGCCACAGGTCGTCCCACCACTTCATGGTCACCAGATCGCCGAACCACATGTGCGCCATCTCATGCAGAATCACCGAGCAGCGGAACTCGTAGAAGGAGCGGGGCTGCCGGCTGCGGGGGAGGTATTCGTCCCGGAGCGTCACGCAGCCGGCGTTCTCCATCGCACCCATGTTGTATTCGGGCACGTAGAGCTGGTCGTACTTCTCGAACGGGTAGGGGTAGTCGAAGGCTTCCTCGAAGAATTCGAAGCCCTGCTTGGTCTGCAGGACGATCTGCTCGCGGTCACGCTCGAGGTACTCCACCAGGGACTGGCGGCAGTAGTGGCCCAAGGGGATCGAGCCGTGCTTGCCTTCGTAGACGTCCTGGACCTCGTAGTACTCCCCGGCGACCACCGCGGTGATGTAGGTCGACATCGGCTTGGTGGTCGGGAAGTGCCACACGGCGGTTCCGTCGCCGACAGGGGAGGGCTCCGGGGTGGGTGCGTTGGAGACCACTTTCCAGTGCTCAGGAGCGGAGACGGTGAAGGTGAAGACGGACTTCAGATCGGGCTGCTCGAACGTGGCGAACACGCGGCGGGCGTCGGGCACCTCGAACTGGGAGTAGAGGTAGACCCGGTCATCGGCCGGGTCGAAGAAGCGGTGCAGGCCTTCTCCGGTGTGGGAGTAGGTGCAGTCGGCGCGGACCACCAGTGTGTTCTCCGCCACCAGATCGTCCAGAGTGATTCGGCTGTCGGCGTAGGCCGAGAGATCGACCGGCGCTCCGTTGAGGATGATTTCGTGCACAGTCGCGTCGACGAGATCGACGAAGGTCGACGCGCCGGGAGTGGTGCAGGTGAAGGCCAATGTGGTGGTCGACCCGAAGGTGGGGGTGTCCCGGTCTGGAGCCTTCGTGAGGTCCAGGTCAATGGCGTAGGAGGTGACGTTGACGAGGGCGGCGCGGGTGGCGGCTTCGTCCCGAGTGAGGTTGGTTCCAGGCATGTCCGCGATCATGTCACTGCGCCCCGCAAGATCAATTCCGGCCCTGGGGCGAATGGGGCTCAAGGGGGTGGACGGAACACTGGGATCAGAGTTACACCGTTGATCTTATGGTGATTTTGTTGCGAAACACCCCCGATGTGCTTGACAGTGCTCCTTGTGTCCCCCACATCCCCCAGTTCCCGCATGTCCGTGCGCGCCCTCGCAGCCTTCGTCACGACGGGCCTCGTCGCGGTGCTGTTGCCTCTGATGACGGCGCCCTCCGCGCAAGCGGGGTCGACGCTCTTGTGCAGCGGCTACTCGTCGTGCGCGCAGCAGCGGATGTTCAACGGGGGTTACAAGGCCAACCAGGGCACCATGTACTGGCGCATGTACTCCGGCACCAACTGCACGAACTACGTGGCTTTCCGCATGGTGAAGAACGGCATGGCGAACGAACGCCCGTGGTCGAGCACCGGCAACGCCTACAACTGGGGTGCTGCGAACGCCAGGATCACCGACTCGGTCCCTGCGGTGGGGTCGGTGGCCTGGTTCAACCGCAGCTCTGGTGGAGCCGGGTCTGTCGGCCACGTGGCCTACGTGGAACAGGTCGTCTCTCCGACCGAGATCGTGGTCTCGGAAAGCAACTGGCGTGGGGAGTTCGACTGGCGGCGCATCGAGAAGGATTCCTCCTCCTGGCCCAGCGGTTTCATCCACTTCAATGACAAAGCCATGACCAACACCGCGCCGCCTGCCATCACGGGCGAGGCCGCGGTCGACGAGCAGCTGACTGTCAGTGCCGGTTCGTGGACGCCCGCGCCTACGAAGATCACCTACGCCTGGCTGGCCGACGGCGTGGCCATCGCAGGTGCGAACTCCTCCACCTTCATCGCCACCGAAGCCGAGCGAGGTAAGCAGCTCAGCGTTCGGGTGGCGGCCGCAGCGACCGGGTACCCGGGTGGTGCGGCGTACTCCGAGCCGACGGATCCAGTGGCCCGGGCCCGCTTCGAGCAGACCGCCCCGCCGCAGGTCAGTGGAACGGCCGAGGTGGACGAGGTGCTCACCACCACGCCGGGTGGTTGGTCGCCCGCTCCAGAGTCAGTCAGCTACTCCTGGTTGGCTGACGGCCAGGCGGTCTCGGGTGCGAACGGACCGAGTCTTGAGGTCGACAGGTCCCTGGCCGGCAAGAGGCTCGTGGCCAAGGTGCAGGTGCGCCGCACCGGGTACGTCAAGGCGCAGGGTGGCTCGGTTGCAGTTGGACCCGTCGTCGCTGGCACGATCGAGACCCCCGACCCCTACGCCGTCGCGGGTCGCCCCCGAGTGGGCAACACGATCTCGCTGCGGGGGACGCACACGCCTCGGGATGCGTCCACGACGTACTCGTGGCTGCGAGACGGTACGCCGATCCCGGGAGCCTTCGACCCCTCCTACCGCTTGGATGTTGCTGACGCCGGCCACGAACTGGTCGGGCAGGTGACGATGTCGAAGCGCAACTACCTGACTCGGGTGGAGCGGGTCTCTCGCGGGCCGGTGACGTCCACCCCGAATGTGAGGGTGAAGGCCGTTGGCAAGTCTCGTAAGGCGCTGGTCGTGGTGCGGGTGCGTGCCCGCGGCTTCGGTCGTCCTCCCGGCGAGGTCAAGATCAAGATCGGCAACCGTCAGACGTTGGTGCCCTTGGTGCGGGGTAAGGCCAAGACCTGGGTTCACCGCGTGCCGTCGGGCGACGCCCGGGTCGTGGTGAAGTACTTGGGGTCGAAGGTGGTGGCGCGGGGTCGCGCTGTCGAGCAGGTCAACATCCGGCGCTGAGACGCCAGAATCCCGACGCACACGGTCGGGAACAAGCGGGACGTCTCGCGACTTGTCCAGACATGACTAAGACCGACTTTTGGTTCGACCCCCTGTGCCCGTTCGCCTGGATCGCGTCCCGCTGGATGCGGGAGGTCGAGCAGGTCCGCGACGTCGACGTGCACTGGCACGTGATGAGCTTGGCCTACCTGAATAAGGACAAGGACATCTCGCAGGACTACCGCGACATGCTCGCGCCCGCATGGGGCCCGGTCCGGGTCCTCATCGCTGCAGCACAGAAGCATGGCGACGAGGTCCTACTCCCGCTCTACGAGGCGATGGGCAGGCGCATCCACCACCAGGGCGAGCAGATCACCCGCGACCTGATCGCGGCGGCGGTCGCCGAGGCTGGTCTGGAGCCCGGACTGGTAGACGCGATGGATGACTCTTCGCTCGACGAGGCGGTGGCCAAGTCGCACCACGAGGGCATGGATCAGGTGGGCGATGACGTCGGTACCCCGACGATCGCGATCAACGGAGCCGCTTTCTTCGGGCCGGTCATGTCGTCCATCCCGCGCGGCGAACTGGCCGGTGAGATGTTCGACGGCGCCGTTGCGCTGGCGAAGTTCCCGGACTTCTACGAACTGAAGCGGACCCGGACCGGGGACCTGGACTTCTCTTAGCTCTCAGTGGACCGGGCAGCCACGGAGGCGGCCTTGTTCCGGATGACCGGCTTGTTGACCTCACTGGCCGCAGCCTCCAGATCGTCCAACATCTCACCGAGACGTTGGGGGATCTGCAGGCTCGTGGCGCCCCAGTGCGCGATCTCGTCCACGGCGAGATCGAGGAACTGCTGGAAGGTCCACTCCGAGGTGATGAGCCGAGGGATGCCCTCGCTGTCGTGGTGAACCCCTGCGGCTGCGGGCTCGCTCACCATCCGGCGAAGAATGTCGTGTAGCTCATCGAGAGCCTGAACGGCGGTCGTCGGGTCGTTGACCCCCGGTGAGAGCGCCCGCTCCGCGATGTCGACCAGACGGCGGAAACCGTAGGTCAGGTCCTGCTCCATCGATCGGTCCTTGGCCAGGGTGAGCCCATTGCTGGTCAGCGTCTGGTAGTCCTGCTGCGAGATTTCCCGAGTGCCGTGCACCAGAGCCAGCGGAGCCCCCTCCGGGAGGAAGCTGCCCAACGGCAGGAGCACCTCGATCCGTACGTCGAGCCGCTGACCCAGGGCACACAGCGAAGCGGCGTCCAAGCGATTGAGATACCCCGTCTGGGGAGCCACCACCACGGTTTGGCCTGTGAGGTGCGGCAGGTCCGGGGCCGTCGGGGGCATGGTGGACCGGCGCCCAGCGCTGCGGACCAGGAGCTCGCGGGTCTGGTCGCCCGCGCGGTGGATCACCGTTGAGACCGCGATGGATTGAGTGATGTGGTGGATGAAAGCGAGAAACATCCCCACCGCTCCCAGGACGAGGAAGAACGAGACCGTGACGGCGATCTGCGGAACCGATTCATCGATGTCGGAGAGCGAGCGGATCACCGTGAGGGCGTAGAGGAAGGACGCCGAGAAGACACCCAGCGTGTGTTGGGTGATCCGATCGGAGAGGAAAGTCTGCAGCACACGCGGCGAGAACTGGCTGCTGGCCAGTTGTAGGACAACGATGGTGATCGAGAAGACCAACCCGGTCACGGAGATCATCGCTCCGGCCGTAGTGGACAGCAGGGTCCGTGCGCTGTCGATGTTGCCGTCGAAGAGCAACGGCAATCCGTTGCCCACGGACTTGTCGAGCCGGGGAAGGCTCAGCCCCGCGAGCACCGCTGCTACGTACCACAGGGCGGGCACGACCCAGAAGGGTTCGAGAAGCAGTCGGACGCGTCGGCGTAGTCGATCGCCGCGCGGGGGAGCCGAGGGCGCCGGGATGGGGGTGGTGACGGGGCGTGGGGAAGGCACGGGGTGTTTCTACCGGGTTCTCGTTCGAAGTGTTGGTTCTGTGACGCATGTGACGCATGATGTTGGACCATGGTTATCCGGGCCGTTCGATCTCTGCTCTCCCTGGGGATGGTGCTGACCCTCCTCGCGGTGTCGGCTCCGGACGATCACGTCCCGGTGCGGGCGGTGCCGATCAGCCATCTCCCGGCTGCCGACGACGGCTTGGACGTCATCGACCTTCGAGTGACCCGAGAACGTCTGAACCACACCATCGAAACCGAAGGTTTCTCCATGGTGGGTCTGACGTGGCACGGAGAATCGCCTCCCATCCGGGTACGCGTGCGGGCCGGAGATCGGTGGCGTGCCTGGCGGACCCCCTCAGTGCTGGCCGACGGTCCCGACCAACGCTCTGGTGAGGGCTCCGGACGCAACGCCACCGCCCTGCTGTGGGTGGGGCCGGCCGATGCGGTGCAGGTGGACGTGCGTGGGCGACGCCCCAGTGGCCTGCGCCTGACCCTGATGCGAGCCGACGACAGCGCCTCGTCACAGCGGGCCGCGGCGGCCGCTGCAGCCCCGGAGCCCGCGGTGCGCTCGCATTCCGCCCGCCAAGGGAAGAGCCCCACCCACGCTCCGCGACCGCAACTCCGCGGGCGCCGTGCCTGGGGCGCTGACCCCCGACTCAGGGACGGCTCGGCGACGTTCAACCGGACGATCCAGCAGGTGCACCTGCACCACACCGCGAGCAGCAACCGCTACACCGCGGGTCAGGTGCCGGGCATCCTGCGCGGCATCTACCGCTACCACACGGTCAACCTGGGGTGGTCCGACATCGGCTACAACTTCCTCGTCGACCGGTTCGGCCGCACCTGGGTGGGTCGGGCAGGGGGCGCCAAGCGGTCGGTGCGGGGCGCGCACACCCTCGGGTTCAACAGCACCTCGACCGGCATCGCCGTACTCGGCAACTACGAGGTGACCCGACCCAGCCGCAAGGTGCGCGCGGCCCTGGTGCATCTGATGGCCTGGAAACTGGACCGGTACGACCGGCATCCGGCCCAACGGGTGCTGGTTTACTCCCACGGCAGCGACAAGCAGCCGGCCGGTCGGAAGTACCGCTTGCCGACGATCGACGGGCACCGGGACACCAACGCCACGGCGTGCCCCGGCGAGAAGCTCTACGACCGGTTGCGGGGACTGCGCAAGCGCACGGGTGATCGGGTGCGGCGTTTCAGCTAGGCATCACTACGATCAGCCCATGAGTTCCGAGAGTTCCCCGAGCCCGGCGACGGGCGGTCGCAGAAACGTCCTGTCCGCGGTTGCCTGGCCTTACGCCAACGGTCCACGCCACATCGGCCACGTTGCTGGTTTCGGCGTACCGTCCGATGTCTTCAGCCGCTACATGCGGATGGCAGGCCACGACGTCCTGATGGTCTCGGGCACCGACGAGCACGGCACGCCGATCCTGGTCGCGGCCGACCAGCAAGGGGTAACCCCTCGAGAGTTGGCCGACAAGAACAACGCTCTGATCGTGCAGGACCTGGTGGATCTTGGCCTCTCCTACGACCTGTTCACCCGGACGACGACGGGCAACCACTACAACGTGGTGCAGGAGATGTTCACGACCGTTCACCGCAACGGTTATCTGGTCGAGCAGACCACTCGGGGGGCGATCTCGCCCTCAACGGGGCGGACTCTGCCGGATCGCTATATCGAGGGAACCTGCCCCATCTGCGGGTACGCCGACGCCCGGGGCGATCAGTGCGACAACTGCACCAACCAGTTGGACCCCACCGAACTGATCGACCCGCGCTCCAAGATCAACGGCGAGACGCCTGAGTTCGTGGAGACACAGCACTTCTTCTTGGACCTTCCTGCACTCGCTGACGCGCTGGGGGAGTGGCTTGACGAGCGCGAGGCAACGGGACTGTGGCGGCCCAACGTGATCCGGTTCAGTCAGAACATCCTCAAGGAAATCCGCCCGCGCGCCATCACTCGGGACATCGACTGGGGAATTCCCATCCCGTTGGACGGGTGGCGAGACCAGCCGACCAAGCGGCTCTACGTCTGGTTCGACGCCGTCATCGGCTACCTCTCCGCCTCCATCGAATGGGCGCGGCGTTCTGGGGACCCGGAGGCCTGGCGGACATGGTGGCAGCAGACCCCCGGTGAGGAGGGTCCACTGGCCTACTACTTCATGGGTAAGGACAACATCACCTTCCACTCCCAGATCTGGCCCGCGGAGTTGTTGGCCTACAACGGCGCCGGGAGTCGCGGCGGTGAGCCCGGACCCTTCGGTCTGCTGGCCCTGCCGACCGAGGTCGTCTCCTCGGAGTTCCTGACGATGGAGTCGCAGCAGTTCTCCACGAGCCGTGGGCACGTCATCCTGGTCAGCGACGTCCTCTCGCGCTATCAGCCCGACGCCCTGCGCTACTTCATCTGCGCCGCCGGCCCGGAAACCTCCGACGCCGACTTCACCTGGTCGGAGTTCGTCCTGCGCACGAACTCCGAACTGGTCGCAGGGTGGGGCAACCTGGTGAACCGCACGGCGACCATGATCGCCAAGAACTTCGGTGAGATCCCTCCCTGCGGGCCGCTTGAAGAGGTGGACGAGTCGGTTCGCGCGGCGGTGCTGAAGGGGTTCGACGTGGTGGGGGACCTCATCGCGCGCCACCGTCAGCGCTCAGCGATCAGCGAGGCGATGCGGGTGGTGGGGGAGGTCAACCGTTACATTGCCCTGACGGAGCCGTTCAAGCTCAAGGGCGATGACCAGCGGGAGCGACTTGGAACCGTCCTTCACGTGGCGGCCCAGTGCGTGCTGGACTGCAACACGATGCTGTCGCCCTTCCTGCCGCACTCCTCGAACAAGGTCTGGGCGGCGTACGGCGGCGAGGGGACCTACATGCCCATGCCGCGGATCGAGCAGGTCGAGGACCTCGACCCCGGCCAGGGTGCGCCGGCGGGCTCGTCGGACACCTATCCGGTGATCACCGGTGACTACAGCCAGACGCCGGCGTGGGTCTCGCGTCCGGTGGAGGTGGGGACCCCCATCGAGAAGCCGACGCCGATCTTCACCAAGCTCGACCCGGAGTTGGTTGAGACCGAGCGCGAACGACTCAAGAAGTGAGGCCTCGGGCCCGCCTCGTTGCTGCGAACAGATCTACGACTTGAGTCTGGTCTAGACCAGAAAATCTTCTTTCTGGTGGCACGTGACTTTCCCTCAAGGGTCGCGTTGGATCTTGTAGACAAGCGCTTCCCCCCCGTGGCTCGGAACTCCCCCCACGTCGCCCCCGCGACATCGGTTCTGGCGCCACCCCTCGAAAGGAGGGGTCATGCTTACAGTCCTTTTGGTTGCCGGGCTCGTGCTTCTCGCATGGCCCTTAGCGGCCATTGCTTCTCGTCCTGCGAACAACGGGACCCGCAGTCGAGGAGACGGCCGACGTGCCCGCTACGTCGCCCGCAACCCGCACGAGGTGAACTCAGCGGACATCCGTCGGATGTTGAGCGCCGGCGGTCTGGACGACGAGCAGGTCGAGTTCGTGACCAGGCGAGCAGCCGAGTTGGGGATCAACCCCTTCACGATGCTGGTGTGGCTCAAGCGATTCGATGCGCAGGCTCTCGCCACCGTCGTCGCAGCGGATCTGTCGCAGTACGCGCTGATTGCTCACATCTCCAACGGGACGGTCCCGGACCTCGACGAGCTCGGGCTGTTCTCCGAACTCAACGGCTATGTCGCTGTGAAGATGCCCCAGCAGACCCGCAGTCGACGTCACTCGAAGCGCACTCGCACCTCCACGCCCGCCGAGCATCTACCGGACATCGCCTCACCCGAGAGCTGGGCGATGGAGAACGGCATACCGGTCACCCTCGAAACCATGGGCTTCTACAACCTGCTGACCAACGCCGACGACGACCAGAACGACGCCGACCGACACGTGGCCTGACACCACGCGCACCTAGTCCACCACCGAGGAGCGAACGCTTCGAATCCCCCCATTGAGGCGCAACGCTCGCCGTCGGTCACCGGATCCCCCCCATCCGGTGGCCGACTGGCATTTCCGGGCGCGCCCTCGGCCTCTGCCAGACTGCGGCCATGTCGGAATCAGCGTCCACCGAGAGGCCCCACATCGCCCGAGTGGTGGAGGACCGGTGGAACGCCGGCCTGGGGGCGCTTCTGTCGCGCCGGGGCTGGGATCACCGGATCGTGCCCCATGTCGGGTACGCCGGATCGTCGTTCATCCGGGTGTTCGCTCGAGTGCTGTTCACGCCCGACGGGCCCGACAAGGGCGCGTCACAGCAGGCGTTGTTGGGGGAGGACCCCGGTGCTTCGTTGGATCGCCGAGGATGGCGCAACTTCATCACCGCCGAGGCCCAATCGGTGGAGGTCGAGATCACGGTGGGGGCTGAGACCTACACGGCCTGCACAGATTCCTCGGGCAACCTGGACGCCCGGATACCGAATCCGGGACTCGCGCCGGGTTGGCATCGCATCGATCTGCGAAGCGAGCGGTCGGCCACGGTTCAGGGCAGGATCCGGGTCATCAGCGATCAGTCGCGGTTCGGGATCATCAGCGACATCGACGACACGGTGCTGTCGACCTTGCTGCCGCGCCCCCTGGTCGCGGCGTACAACACGTTCGTGGCCCAGGAGCAGGCGCGAAGCCCGGTCCGAGGGATGGCGGGTTTCTATCGGGATCTGTTGCGCCATCATCAGGACGCACCCACGATCTATGTCTCGACCGGCGCCTGGAACACCGCCGGAACGCTTCGTCGGTTCCTGGCCCGCAACGCGTTCCCCGATGGCCCGATGCTGCTGACCGACTGGGGTCCGACGAACACCGGGTGGTTCCGCTCCGGCCGGGCCCACAAGGAGCAGTGCCTCGAGACCCTGGTGGAGGACTTCCCGAACATCTCCTGGGTCCTCGTAGGGGACGACGGTCAGCGTGACCCCGTCATCTACGGCGAGTTCGCGCGACGACACCCCCAGCAGGTCCGGGCCATCGCGATTCGCGAGTTGTCGCTGAGCCAACAGGTTCTGGCCCACGGGATCCCCGTGGCTGCCGTCGACCGTGCCGCTCAGCCCGAAGGGGTTCCTGAGGTTCGGGGTCGAGATGGCGAGGAGCTCGGCGAAGCTCTGGCGGGGCTGCTGTAGCCCCACGGGGCGGTCACCTGAGAGGCCCGCGAGGAACGCGTGCCAGAATTCGGTCATGCGCGTGCACCTCGGCTCAGACCATGCTGGACTCGAACTCAAGGACCACCTATCCCGCTGGCTGGCCGACCACGGCCACGAGCCGGTCGATCACGGGCCCTTCGTCTATGACGCGTTGGACGACTACCCGGTCTTCTGCCTGCGGGCGGCCGAGGCGGTGGCGAACGAGCGGGCTGCTGGCGATGAGAGCTTCGGGGTCGTCATCGGAGGCTCGGGCAACGGCGAGCAGATGGCGGCCAACAAGGTCGCTGGCGTGCGCGCAGCCCTGGTGTGGAGCACCGACACCGCGGCCCTGGCCCGCGAGCACAACGACGCGAACGTGATCTCTGTCGGCGGCCGCCTGCACGAGATCGACGAACTCACCGGCTTCATCGAGGTGTTCCTCAACACCGACTTCACCGGAGACGAGCGACACGTACGCCGGATCGGTCAGCTCTCGTCGTACGAGTCGACGGGTGACCTCCCCCCGCTGCCGGCTTCTGCCGTGCGCCCCGATGCCTGAGGGGCATACCCTCTTTCGACTCGCGCGCGACCTCGACGACGCCTTCGCCGGGGTGACGGTCCGCGTGGGCTCCCCGCAGGGCAGGTTCGAGGAATCCGCAGCCATCCTGAATGGCTCGGCGTTTGAGAGCGCTGATTCGTGGGGCAAGCATCTGTTCTTGTGGTTCGCTGACGAGCGCATCGTCCACGTTCACCTGGGGCTCTACGGCTCCTTTGAGATCCGCAAGGCCGAGGACGCCTCCGAGATCCCGCTCCCGGTGGGAGCGGTACGCCTCCGAGTCCACGACGCCGCCGGGACCTACGCCGACCTGCGTGGTCCCACCACCTGCGTCCTGATCGGACCCGAGGAGAGGGAGGCTGTGCTGGCGCGATCCGGCCCCGACCC
>CBDTZB010000015.1:0-13778 GCA_965364795.1 uncultured Nocardioides sp. | reverse complement strand
ACTGCGGCGTCTGCACCGCGTAGGGCGCGACCTCGATCAGGACCAACGCGGCTCCGCTTGCGGCGCCGACTACGAGGGGCGCGTTCCAGCGCAGGGCCGTCCCCGTTAGGACCAGGGCCAGACACGCCACTCCCAGTACGACCGCACGTACCGACGCGGGATCGGTCAGGGTCCACAGGAGCGACGGCACGGTGGCGAGCACGAGGCCGGGAACGAGCGCGGGAGCCGTCTCCGACTTCGGATTGCGCTGCAGTCGCCACAGGCCGACCGCCACCAGGGCCAGGGCCGAGGGAAGGGTGTACGCCTCGGGGGTGCCGACGCCGATGTCAGCGAGTCGGACCCAGGTGGCCGCCGCAAGGAGCGCACCACCGACCCAGCCCAGCAGTCGCCGGTCGGCGTTGAGGAGAGCGCTGATGGTGATGAGCGCACCGGCGAGCGTGAGGAGGAGTGCGAGCGGGCCAGGACCACCCTCGAAGCCGAAGACGGCGACGGCGCTGATGACCGCACCATTGACCGCTGCCGAGATTTCGAGGTCGGGTCGTGCCCGGATGATGGCGGCAATGCCCAGGACCAGAAGAACGGCCACAGCCCGATAGGTCTCGGAGAGATCCACGGCCTCACCAGCGGCGTACAGAGCGATCGCCACACCCACGGGGGCGCTGAGGTGACCCGCCAACGCGACCGGCGTCGTGCGGCCCCTCAGAGCCGCCCAGACAGCGGCTGCCCCAAGAGCCGACGCGGCGATGGCCAGCAGACTTGCGGACGGCCGGGCCACCACCAGGGCGGCCACGAAGAGCGGACCGGAAGCGACCGCCAGCGGTAGGGCGGTCCGGTCTTCTCGTGTGGCAGCGAGAAGCACCCACGACGTCGCGATGACCGTGAGAGCCGCGGTGAGGGTCCAGATGGGGACGGCAAACAGGCTGAGGGTCAGGGCGCCACCAACAGCAGCGACCGCTGCGACACAGGCAGCGACCCGGGTGGGCGTGAGAGTGATCCACTGCGCGGCGATCAGCAGGGTCAGGACGGTCAGCAGCACCGCGGTGGGAGCCAGGAACCAGGGGCTCAGGGTCGTATCCGTGGCGTTCAGCGAGGCGCCGATCGTTGCGGAGTACGGCGGCGCGGGACTCCCCAACCGCGCTACGGACTCAGCAACCAGCACGGTGAGGCCCACGGAGGAGCACAGGCCCGCGACGATGGCGGGCAGTCGAGCCGCCCAGGTCCAGTCGGGGGGCAGCACGTAAGCAGCGACGATCCATGCGGCGAGTGCCGCCAGGGCAGTGATCATGAGGGTGTCGGTGGAGGCGTCAAAGGCGGGCAGCGTGATGGTGAAGGTCGCCAGAACGGCCGCTGCCCCGACCCACCACTGGGCGCGGGAGCGAAGCTCGGGGAGCAGCGCCGGTGCAGCGAGATAGGCCGCAGCGGCGAGCAGCGCCCAGCCGGTGCCGCTCCACAGGTCGGCGGCGGTGATCGGTGTCGGGACGGCGTTCAGCGCACTTCCCGCGTGATGCAGCCAGATGATCACGGTGACTCCGAGGAGTGACCAGGCCAGGACGTCCAGGCGGCCACGGGCAGCCAGGGCGAGGAGGGCCACGGCGCCCACCGAGATGCCGCTGACCCACAGGTCGGTGCTCGCCGTCTGATGCAGTCCGGCGTACGCGGTGAGGACTCCGGCGGCGCTGATGAGCTGGGGCCCCGCCAGGCTGGTGGCGTCCTTGCGGGCCGCTACCGTGAGGGCCACTCCGGCGACGGCGAGCGAGAAGCCGACCATCAACGCGAACGCAGCGTCGGAGGGGGCGCCCAACCAGCCCGCGTTCCGGGCGCCGAAGAGGTCTAGGGTCAACAAGCCGAGGGCCACAACGGTCAGGGACTCGCCCGCAACTCGCAGGCCACGTCGGGACCACCAGATCCCTGCACCCGCTGCGGTCACGGTGAGCGCCACCAACACAGCGGTGCGACCGCCGACGCCGAGCCATGACCAGGCCACCGCCAGGAAGATCACCGACGCCGCGAGGAGGCACAGGGCTCCGAGCCCCAGGAGGATGCTGGGAACTGAAGCACCGCTCAGGCCGCGGCGGCGCGCGTCGGGTGCCGTTGTGGCAGCGGGCGCCGGGTAGGCCGGAAGGTCCGATGTCAACGATATCGAGGATCTCGCGGCGAGCGGAGCGGCCGGCAGGCTGCGCATCTTCTCGAGAAGAGCGTCGGCGTGTTGCAGGGTGGTGAACAGTTCAGCGGCGGTGGCGTTGCGCAACGGCAGGCCACAGGTCGGGCAGTGGTCGGGATCTGGGGGCAGATCCGAGCGGCAGTCGGGGCAGACCCGGGGGTCGGCGAAACGGTTCATGAGGACATTGAGTCCTATGACACCGCTTCGCCGCCAGGGTCTTACGCCTCAGAAGCGACTGAGTATGGGTACTCGGGTATCAGGCGAGAGCGGCGATGGCCGCGTCGTAGTTGGGCTCGGTCGCGATCTCCGGAACGAGTTCGGTGTAGGTGACGTTGCCGTCGGCACCGATCACGACGACCGAGCGGGCCAGCAGCGCCTCGAACTTGCCGTCGGTCATGGTGACGCCGTAGTCGTCGCCGAAGGATGACTTGAAGGCCGATGCTGAGGTGACGTTCTCGATGCCCTCGGCGCCGCAGAAGCGGGCCTGGGCGAAGGGGAGGTCAGCCGACACGTTGATGACGGTGGTGTTGTCGAGGCCAGCGGCCAGCTCGTTGAACTTCCGCACGCTGGCGGCACAGACGCCGGTGTCGACGCTGGGGAAAATGTTCAGGACGGTCTGCTGACCAGCGGGAAGAGTGACCTCGCTGAAGTCCGAACCAACGAGGGTGAAGGTGGGAGCGGCGCTTCCGGTGCTGGGAAGGTTGCCGACGGTCTGGACGGGGTTGCCCCCGAGAGTGATGGTTGCCATAGGCCTGTTGTAGCAGACCGCACCACGCTCAGCCGACGAGATTCTCATCCGCAAGATGCCTCCCGCGGCGGGTGAGGGTGGGCGCCGAGTCTCCGGAGCGTGGCGCGGAGATCAACCAGCGGTACGACTCCCCGTGATTGAGCAGGTCCTGCACAACCAGCCCTTCTCGTGGAGGCACCGGGAACTGGGGGATGCCGCTGTCGTCCTGCGCAGGAATCAACCGCACGCGCTCACGGACGCTGTGCTCCGTACGGCGGATCGCCCGCAGCGGCAGCCACCAAGGCAGAACCAGCGTGAGCGCGAGTCCGAGCACAGCGGTGGTCAGGAGCGCTGCGAGGGACCATGGTTCCTGAGTCCACTGCGGCTTGAAGATCAGCAGCACTGCCAAGGCCAGGTAGCCGGTCCCGTAGATCACCGCCCAGCCGATCGCAGTCCCGGCTGCGGTCGTCACTGGACTGAAACTCCAGTCGGAGGTCGCCGAGTCGCCGTGATCTCGGAGTAGCTGCAGACGCCGACCGAAACGCGACGCGGTGAGGGCGCCCACCAGGGAGGCCGCCCCAGCAACGGCTGCCATGGCCCACGGATGGTCGTGGACGAATTCGAGCACTCCGGGCCACGGGTCGTAGACCGTCCACACGGCAACGAACGCCACAATCCCCAGCAGGAGCGCCGGGACGACAAGGACCCGCCCGCTCAGGAGCAAACCCGCCAGGCGGATGACGCCCAATTTGGCGACGTAGGGGGTGGCCCGTATCGCATAACCAAGTCGCTCCTTCCAGACCGCACGGGGTGGCAGCTCTTCGGGGGGCGGGGGCAGGGTGAAGCCGCCGTGAACCGCGAGCGCGTCCAAAGAGGCCCACACACTGCGGCTGGAGGATTGCAGGCTGCCCAGCGCCATCAGCGCGACCACCAAGCCGATCACTACGAGCAGGGTGACCCCGCCGTAAACAGCATCGGTGTCCTTTGGGCCGTCCTTGCCTCCGTTCACCGCGAACGTGACGAGAGCAGCCACCGGGGTCAATAGCACCAGACCGTGCAGCATGGTGCCGGTGCGGAGAGCGCCGTAGGCGAGGACGAGGAGCAGCGTGGAGGCGCCGAGGGCGGCTCCGGGACCAGCTAGGGCCTTGGGAAGCACACCGAGCAGGGAGAGCGCGAGGAATACGCCGCCCGCGGAGATCCCCAACAACGCCAGACTCCGCGCGGCTGCCGAACCCGAGGTCAGTGCGCTGAGCACCCAGTAGGGGACCTGCATGCCTCCTCGAAGGGTTCGCGTCAAGGGTTTGGCGGCCGCCATGCCGTTGCTGTCGGAGTCGAGGACGGTGGTGGCCACCGCGGCGGCACTAGCCATCGTGCGAATCATCTGGTCGCTGGTCGCCTCACCATCGAGGTTCTCGCGTCCTACTCCCGCACGATCGAAGGCCCGGAGGGCTTGCATGCGAAGTTGGTACCACCGCGCCGGGTCGGCGGATGGTCCGACATCGAGCTGCTTGATGAGGTCGGAGTATTGCTCCACGAATACGCAGGCGTTCGCTCGCGTGCTTGAACCGCCCACGACGTCGGCGATCACGTTGCGGGCCAACTCGGGCAGCTCCTCACCGATGATCTCCAGGTGCAGGGCCCACGCGCACAGTCGGGCGAGTTTGGGCATCGACGGTGGCAACTGGGAGTCGGGGGTCGTCTCGTCCAAGACCGCCGCCATCTCCTGGATCGCTTCTCGGCGGGCCGACACGGCGCGAGGGGCGGTGCGCAGCGCCTCCCAGAGTTCGGGGGGTCCGACGAGCCGAGTCACCGCAGTTTCGGCGGCGTCGATCGAGGACGCGCGGTCGACGAGGTCGCCTCTGATGGCTGCTGCCCGACGGAGTCTCGAAGGTTGCAGCACGGTTGCGCACAAGACCGTCGCACTGTCGATCCGACCCCAGATCCAGTCGTTGACTCGCCAGGACCGTTTAAGGAATCCGCCGAAGCGACGGATCGACATCCCGGCGAGCTTGTCGTCGGAGGTGCGGGTGGCGTCGGTGAAACCGTTGACCGTCTGGGCGCTGAGTTGCACCACCTCGACGGGGAGTGAGGACCCGGTGGTCACCTCGTCACCCAGCGAGGAGGTGGCGACTTCGAGGTTGAGTAGCCGCTGCAAGAGGTCATCGTCGTCTAGCGGCTCGTCCCCACCTGAGCTCAGCAGGGCGTGCCAGGCGTGGAGACCTCGAAGGGAACTCTCCAACCCCTTCCAGCGGTCGCTCGCCGCGAGCAGATCCAGGACCACTCCGTCGAGCTGGCGTAGGGCTGTAACGACAGCGAGCACGAGGTTTCGAACCTCAACGCCTGCTGCGCCGGGTTTCTTGGCCGCACGCTGCGTGTCATCGTCATCCTCGCTGGGAACCATCGAGGTGCTGAGAGCCGACAACACCTCGTCGTAGCGCGCCTTCCCGGCTGCCTCGCTGTCGACGTAGCGCGCCTGCCCGGCCGACTCGCTGTCAACGCGACGGTGCCGACGCGCGCCTTCTATCTGGGCGACCTGCTTGATGCAGGCGCAAAGACCGTCGGGGTCGTCCACGCCGACCATGCGGCGTTCGTACCAAGCCAGGCGCAGGCTCCAGTAGGCCTCGTTGGGCACCAGTCCCCGCGCCACACTGCCCGGTGTTTCCCACACGTCGTCGGTGAGGAGTCGAGTTTGTTTCAGCTCGGTGGTGGCGGTGGCGATATCGGCACGCGCGCTTTGGGCCAGTTCATAGGCCGGGCCCTCCTCCAATAGCCAGATCACACGCCGAGCCAGATCGGATGCTGCTTCGGCAACGCCGAGCGCGCCATTGACTCCCCACCCCCAGATGACGGACGGGTCTGCTTCGGCGAGCGTGTCCGGGACGTAAGGGACACGGGGTCGGGAAAGCTCCGCATTCGTGTGGGCGTGGGTTGCCCAGAGCCGCTGCGCGTTCTCGGCCGCCTGCCGAACCCGCTCGAAACTGAACTCACCAGCCAGGGCAGCGGCGTCCTGATCGTTGCTCAAGAGGCGCAGCACCATGGCGGCAAGGTCCCGCCCTGCTCGCCACTCACGCAGCCGGCGGTAGTGGGGGAGTAGTTCGCCGGCCAGCGAAGCAAGCTTCTCGGCGACGAAGTCTGGGTCCGCGGCTGATGAGGATTGCTCCAGAGCGATGGATTCCAAGATGTCGTGCCGCGTCCCGCGACGCCCGGCCGCGGCACGGTTGTGGCGCTCGAACTCCTCGACGTAGGTGCGACCCCCCTGGGCCGTCAGCGCGCCGAGTAGACCCGAGATCGAGCCCAAAAGCGTCGGCGGGGTCCCGGCCTCGTCGGGAACGTCGGCGTCGGGGGCCTCCGCGTGGGGGTAGACCATGAGCATGACGCGGCGTACCGCGCCCTTGGCCTCCATCGACTCGACAGCTTGAAGGGCCGCGCGGGTGGGGGTGTTGGCCAACACCCCGCCGTCGACGACGTAACGAGAACGATTGCGAAAGGGTAGGGCGTCACCCCAATCCTCAACGATGCCGTGCATGTCGGGTCGGAGCCGCAGATCCTCCGGGGTTCGGTTGGCTGCACTCGCTCCCTCTCCAACCGGCACGAATACGGGTTCGAAGGCCACGGGAAAACTGGCCGTGCAGCGGGCAGCGAGAGCGAGCCGTCGCGAGGTCTCGGCCAGCTCGTGGACCCCGAACGGATCGTTGTTGGGATCGACTCGATCCCAGTGGAAGCGCGCTGCGTGCACTCGCTGGGGCAGTTGCTGACCCATCGAGTCCACGCCGATGGTCTGGTTGCCGCGCAACACCGTGGCGGTGATGGTCAGGTCGATCGGGGCCTTCTCACGAGAGACGCCCTTCGCTGGGCGGGCGAGTTTGAGCAGGGCATCGTTGAGCGCCGGGAGGAAGTACTCGTCGCCCTGAAGCAGGGAGGTGGGCTGCCCGCGGAACGGTTTGCGCAGCAGCGTCTCGATCTGCCCCTTGTCGACCCAGATGTCCCGCAGAGATCCGATCTGAGCCAGGCTGTTCACCTGGCTCATAGCCAGGGCGGCTCCGTTGATGCCACCGGCGGACGTCCCGCTGATGACGTCGGTGCGGGCGACACATCCCGCGATGTCCAGGACACGCCCGTAAACCGTGTCCGGCGCATCCTTGGCTTTCACCAGACGGTCGAGTTCACCGACCGCGCCGCCCATCCACACGGCGAGACTGACGCCACCGTTAAGGATCACCCCGAACCGCAGTTCCTCGGGTGGCACAGTGGGCTTTGAGGTCCGGTGCGTAGCGTGGTTGGAATCGGTCTCCGTGTCCATCAGTTCCCCCCTGAGGTGCCCAGGAATCTCCGTATGGCGGGCCAACTCACTGGTGCAGGTGCCTCGTGATCCCCATCGTCCAGGGCGTCGCCTCAGCGGTCCGTTAATTCACTGTAGGGCGCTGCGACGCCAGGTGCTAGAGGTGCGAGTGAGGCTGATCGCAAGAGAGACCTGTCTCGCGGATCAGATCCATCCGTTCGATTGGGCGACCCGGGCTGCCTCCGCGCGGGTCGATGCGCCGGTCTTTCCGATCGCAGCCGAGAGGTGATTGCGGACCGTTCCGACGGAGAGGTGGGCCCGCGAAGCGATCTCCGCCACCGGCGAACCGTCGAGGGCGAGGAGCAGGATCTCTGCTTCTCGGGGGGTGAGCGGCGAGGTCCCCGCCATCAGCGACTCGGTCGCCAGGCCTGGGTCGACGACGCGAAGGCCGGAGTGGACACGGCGTACGGCGTCAGCGAGTTGGCGTGCGGGCGTGTCCTTGACCAGGAAGCCAGCCGCACCGGCGTCAAGGGCGCGGCGGACGTACCCCGGACGTCCGAAGGTCGTCACGATCAACGACTTCACGTCCGGCAGTTCGGTGCGCAACTGCTCGGCGACCTCGAGGCCGGTCAGTCCCGGCATCTCGATGTCGAGAAGGCACACCTCGGCCTGTGTCGAGCGTGCGGCGGCCAGCACTTCGTCGCCGCGGCCCACCTGGGCGACAACCTCGAGATCGGCCTCGAGGTCCAACAGTGCGGCCAGAGCCCCACGGACCAGGGCCTGGTCGTCGGCCAGGAGGATCCGAATCACGACAGCACCACCTCTACGCGGGTTCCGGGTCCCCCGGAAACGAGCAGTGTGCCTCCCGCTGTCGCTACGCGCTCGCGCATGCCGCGCAGCCCGTTGCCCTCATCAGTTTCTTGACCGTGGGGCGCCTCGATGCCGATGCCGTCGTCAGCGACCACCAGACCGCTGGGGGAGAGCTCGATCTGGACGGTCGATGCTCGCGAATGGCGCACCACGTTGGTCACCGACTCTCGCAGCACCCAGGCCAGCAGGGTGCGGTGGCGGGGATCGGTGTCGGCGACGGTGCCGGTCAGCCGCGTGTGGATGCCGGCGTCGGAGAGCACTCGCGGGGCAGCGGCCAGTTCGGTGTCGAGATTGGCGGCTCGCAGCCCACCAACTGTAGATCGCACCTCGGCAAGAGCCTGACGGGCCGTCTCCTGGATCGACTCGAGCTCCGCCCTGGCCCGGGAAGGGTCGACGTCGATGAGCCGAGCCGCGAGTTCGGCCTTGATTGATAACGCCGTCAGCGAATGTCCCAACACGTCGTGCACGTCGCGTGCCACTCGATCCCGCTCGGCCACGAGCGCTAGTTCTGAGCGGGCCTCTGTGGAGCGCTCTTCGAGCTCAGAGAACACTCGCATCGCTGCGCAGAACCCGATGATGGGCCACACCATCAAGAAGAAGAAGACGGGGAAGTCGCCGCCGACGAGCGAGATGACCGGCAGCAGCGCGCTGATGATCGTGGTGCCCTTCCACCAGGGGGCGGGCACCATGAGCGCCGAGAACGCCCCGAGATAGGGGGTGAGGCCGAGGACTTCGATGCCGATGATCGGCACCGTCCCCAGGCCGAGCAGGATCATCGCGAACCAGACCTTCAGGGCGTGATCGCGCCAGGCGCTCCAGCCGAGCAGATACACCACCGCGAAAGCCGCGATCAGGGCGAGACTGATCCCTTTGACCGGTGCCGACACGGACAACTGGAAAGTTTCCACCACGGGATAGGCGAGGAAGACCAGCCAAATGGCGGCCACGATCCATCCCCACCGCTGCCAGGGGGATCGAACGGTGACGGCGTCGGTGTCCGATGTGCTCACACGCGCTCCCGACGGCGTCGCAGTCCCCAGATTGCCAGCGCTGTGAAGATCACCGTCCATGCGCCCACGTTAGCCAGCAGCATCCACACCGAGTCATGACCGGCATCGATGGGCAGGTATCCCTCCGAGATCGGGTAGCGCGCCAGCCCGGCATAGCCGTAGAGCGGGCTGAAGCGGCCGATGTCGAGGACGAGCCCGTCCATCGGGGAGAAGATGTTGCCGAGGAAGCTCAGGATCACGATCAGCCCGGAGGCAATTCCAGCAGCGTTCTCACCCTTGAAGTGCAAACACATCGCCAGACCGTAGACCGCGAACAGGGCCGAGCCAAGCCACACGATGGCCGCGCTCGCCAGCCAGTCGACGCTGTTTCCCGAAGCTCCGGTGGCTGCACCGATCGCGTAGATCAACCCGATCGGCACCGCTGCGACCAGCATCGCCACGCCGGCCTTGATCGCCACGAAGGTCAACGGCGACAGCGGTGTCAGGGCGATCTGCCGCCCCCACCCCATCGTCTGCTCTGTCGCCGCAGACCCGGCGACGGTCGTGGTGGCGGTGACGGCGCCGTACGCCGCCATCGAGACCATGACGTACATCGCGACGTTCGCGCTGCCGTACACCTCGTCGTCGCCCATGCCGAAGACGAAGAACAAGAACGCTGGCAGCGCAACGATGAAGAACATGCCGACCTTGTCGCGCAACTGTCGCCTCAGATCGAGAGCGGCGTAGGTGGCGGCCAAGGGGCGCGGCTTCTGGGGACCGGTGTTCGTCGTGCTGTCGGCATCGGTTGCGGTCAGGGTGGTCATCGCAGTGCGTCCTCGGCGTTGATCGGAGACCCGGTCAGGGCCACGAACGCGGCCTCCAGGCTGGCGTTGGTGACTTCGAGATCGGTCACGCCCAGGGGAGCGACCGCCTTGCGTACCTCATCGAGCCAGCCCTGATCGACGCCGTGATTTCTCACCGCATGGGCGGGAGGCCGGAAGGAAACCGACTGGCCGCCGTAGGCCGCCCGCACCTCGGCCGTCTGTCCGTCCGCTCTGATCCGGCCGGCGGCCATGAGCACGGTGCGGTCGGCGAAGGCATCAGCCTCGGCGAGGTAGTGGGTCGCGAAGACGATGGTGCGCCCCTCCGTGGCGTCGGCGCGCATGGTGTCCCAGAAGTCTTGGCGAGCGCTCACGTCCATGCCGGTGGTGGGCTCGTCCAGGATGATCAGGTCGGGGTCGGGGACAAGGGCGAGAGCGAACTTCAGACGCTGTTGCTCACCGCCGGAACAGGCCTTCACCAATCGGTTGGCCAGTCGGCCCAGTCCCGCACGCTCCATGGCGATCTCGGCCCGCTCCGGGCGGCCGTGCAGAGCCGCGATCGCGCGGACGGTCTCCCGGACGGTGAAGGTGGGCAGCAACCCTCCGGTCTGCATGACGGCGGAGACGCGGCCATCGACCACGGCGCGGTGCGGGGTCAGTCCGTACAACTCGACGGTTCCGCTCGTCGGCGCGGTCAGCCCCAGGAACATGTCGATGGCGGTGGTCTTCCCAGCCCCGTTCGGGCCGAGGAAGGCCACGATTTCTCCGGAGCCGATGGTCAGGTCGATGCCGTCCACGGCAGTGACGGTCTCGCCGTCCTCGCCGCGGAATCGTTTCGTCAGGCCGACCGCCTCGAGTGCTGGTGTGTTCATGACTCCACTTTGCGGCCTGGTGAGTCATCAGCCCCGGGGGAGTTGTCACGACCTGTGCATGACACCTGTCATGGCTCGGAACCTTTAGCCCTCCTCGTCGAGGAACCACAGACAGTCAGGGCCAGGCTGGCACCAGTCCCCGCCCCACTTGGTGGCCAGGGGAGCCAGCACCGGGAGCGCAGCCCGCTCCATCACGGTCAGGCTGGGCGCCATCGCCCCGGACGGAATGGGGCAGTTGGTCTCCACCAGGACGGGATCCTCATAGTCCAGCTCGACCTCGGCCGGAACCGGCCACAGCGCCGACTCCGACACGGCGCAGGCACGGGTGAGCACCTCGTTCTCACGGCTGCTGCGAATCTCGTCCCCCGCGGCGAGGGTGTAGACAACCTCAGTGTCAGTCACCTGGATGACGGAGATCGGGCTCTCCTCCTCATCGGGTGGGTTCATCTCCACGTATTCGCCGGTGGGATCGCTGATCAGCGTTTCGCCGACCGGAAGTTCGAGGCACTGCTCATCCGCGCCGCCACACTGATCGGCGGGCACCTGATCATCGGGATCCCATGGCCTGACCGCGATCACGTGACTGTTCTCGTTGCCACCGGAGAACCAGATCACCGGTTCGCTGATGCTCAGCGAACCGAGCACCAGTGGCTCGTCCCCGAGGGCGAGGGCTTCGGTCTCGGCCTTGAACGGACCCGATCCCTCGTCGTCCTGGACGGCGCGACGTTCGGTCACGGTGCGGGTGGCGACGACCTCGTCGTCCAACTCGACCGTCACCTTGTCGCCCTCGACCCGCAGCACGACACGCTCCACGCCATCAGCTCGGAGGGCAGCGAAACCTCCCGGGATCTGTTCTGCTCGATCCTCCTCCCACTGCTCGGCGGTGGGAACCAACGCGGCGTACGCGCCGTCGTCCACGGCATGCAGGTACGGCGTGCAGCCGACCACTCCAGCCGATAGCAGCAGCGCTGTGGCTGCCCCCCAGATCACTTGGTTTCGTCGCATCAATGAACCTCCCTTGAGCGGCAACCTAACTCCGGCTGAGGCGCCCGCAAGAGGGCCTAACGTCCCCTAAGCATCGGGACCTTCAGTCGGCTCGCCGTTCCCTGGGCTCTCCGCCGTCTAGGTGCGGAGGTGGTCTGCTCGCGGGTGTCGAGTGCTTTGGCTTGCCGGACTCTGCGGTGGTCTTCGGTCCGGGTGCGTTTCGTGGTGTGGGCCGCCGGCCACCGACGGTTCTGCCCCGATATCGGGGTTGTCCATAAACGCGGTATCCACAGTCGGGTGCTACCGGTCGAGTTCCTCGAGACCACTTACGTCATCCTGCTGATCGAGTTCGTGAGGACCGCTCTCGCCACTAGGTCGATCGAGTCCTTCGAGACCGTGTTTGTCATCCTGCTGATCGAGCTCGTCGTGATCGGTCTCGTCAGCGCTGTCGCTCGACATAAGCCCTCCCGTTGAGGGCTAGAACCAGGGCCGGAGCGATGTCGGACGCAACGAGAAGCTGCAGCTTGGTGCCAGCCAGGCTGGTCAGTTCGGCGTTGTTGGACGCCACCGCCCCGTCGCTATCGAAGTCTGCGAGGGCGAGCCTGCCCAGGAAGCCTGCGTCACCAACATCGAGCCGCAGTTTGTCGAGGCACCAACCGGCGTCGCAGGCGGTGAGGACGCCGGTGAGCTTGACGGGATCCGGCTCGGGCTGTGGCTCGGGATCCTGCGTCGGCTCTGGCTCTGGATCGGGCTCGACGTCCGGCTCAGGTACCGGGTCGGGCTCGACGTCCGGCTCAGGTACCGGTTCGGGCTCGACGTCCGGCTCAGGTACCGGGTCTTGAGTCGGTTCGGGTGCGGGAGCCGGATCGGGGTCCATGGTGGGTTCGAGTTCGGGTGCCGGATCGGGGTCCGTGGTGGGTTCCGGCTTCGGGTCAGCGGGTTCTGCGGGTTCGGGGTGTTGGTTCTCCGTCGGCGGAGCGGCGTGCTGCTGGCTCGGTTTCCCAGGCTGCTTGATGACCGCCCGGATCTCGCGGGTGTCGTCCTGCTGCGTCGGTCCGGGCAGACCGCCCAGGCTGGGACTCGACGGCCTTGCCGGCACAGTGACCCAGTCGCTCTGGTCGTACCGGGCGGGCAGATAGAAGTTGCCGGTTTCGTAGGACTGCTCGATGGTGATGATGTCCGCGACGTAGGAACGCGAGGGGTTGTAGCGGAAGAGCGCTGCGCGCAGTCCGTCTTGTGTGGTCAGGTC
The DNA here is from genome assembly GCA_965364795.1 of uncultured Nocardioides sp. GTDB lineage: Bacteria > Actinomycetota > Actinomycetes > Propionibacteriales > Nocardioidaceae > Nocardioides. Next base: position 826 of record CBDTZB010000015.1, on the reverse strand, counting down.
GCCGGGCACGCTGCAGAGGAACACGGCGGCGCCCAGCGCGGCGTCGGCGATCGAGTCGGGGGACCGCACGGAGTCGCCGTCAGCATCGACCCCCACGACCGACCACGTTGAGGGTAGGAACTGCATCGGGCCGACTGCCCGGTCCCACTTGGTGTCCCCGTCCAACTCGCCATCGTCGGTGTCGCGAATCTTCGCGACCGGACCTTTCCCGTTGAGAGCGACACCGCGGATGGCCGGAGTCGAGGTGCCGTCAGGCTTGAGTTGGGCACCGCCAGCGCGTCCGTGGTTGCTTTCGACCCGGCCGATCGCGGCGAGAAGGGTCCAGGAGAGGCCGCAGGTTTCGTCGGCTCGTCGCATGACATCTGCCGCCCGCTGGTAGGCGACCAGCGCGGTCGAGGGGATGTTCAGGTCGTTGAGCGCCGTCGGTGGAATCGGCGGGGTGCCCTTGCGGATCTGTGCTCGTGCCGGGCTGATCGAAATGGCCGGTATCTCGATCGCTGCGTCCGCGGGGGAGGCCTCGTCGGAGAGCGAATTGCCAGTGAGCGACTCGGTAACGTTCGGGGCGATCTCGGCCGACACGGCATCAGAGAGAGGGGCACCTGCTGCGCCGGGGCCAGCCAGCGCGAACGCCGTTGAGACGGCGATCGCGGTAACGGTTGCCGCTGCGATCAGCAGCTTTTTCGCTGGCCCACCGCGCGCGCAGACAGCGGGAATTCTGGATGCGAGTCCTTGCATCTCATCTCCGGTGTCGTCGGCTGGCGCGATGGATCAACGTCGCGGTGTGACCTAACACACTAACCCCGCAGCCGCCCTTAGCGCGTGAAAA
>CBDTZB010000014.1:0-14262 GCA_965364795.1 uncultured Nocardioides sp. | reverse complement strand
GGCTACCGCTCCTACCCGCGCATCGTGGGGGAGACCGGCGGCAAGGACTTCATCCTCGCCCACCCCTCAGCGGACCCCGACGTCCTGCGAGTCGCCATGATCCGCGGCGCCTTCGAGTACCAGGGCCAGAAGTGCTCGGCCGCCTCGCGCGCCTACGTGCCGAAGTCGTTGTGGAAGAAGATCAAGGACCAGTTGGTCGCGGACGTCGACGGACTCTCCATGGGCGACGTCACGGACCTGTCGAACTTCATGGGCGCGGTGATCGATGACCGCGCATTCGCCAAGCACAAGGCGGCCATCGCTCGCGCCAAGCGCACCAAGGGCCTCGAGATCGTGGCTGGCGGACAGGTCGACGACTCGGTCGGCTACTTCGTGCGGCCCACGGTTGTCACGGCCACCGACCCCAGCGACGCGATGTTCTCGACCGAGTACTTCGGACCGATCCTCGCCGTTCACGTCTACGACGACAGCACGATCGGCGGGTTCGAGAAGGCGCTGGCCCAACTGGAGAGTGCCGCCCCCTACGCCCTGACAGGCGCGATCATCAGCCAGGACCGTGGCGCCATCGACTACGCACGTCGCGAACTGCGCTTCGCCGCGGGCAACTTCTACATCAACGACAAACCGACGGGCGCCGTGGTTGGGCAGCAGCCCTTCGGCGGAGGGCGCGCCTCAGGGACCAACGACAAGGCCGGCGCAGCGATCAACCTGCTGCGCTGGACCTCGCCCCGGTCCATCAAGGAGACCTTCGTGCCACCGAAGGACTTCCGCTACCCCCACATGGACTGAAGGAGTTGTCGCCCATGGTTGACCCAGACGTCGTTGCGCTTCACCTCGGCAACCTGCACCCGTTCGAGCAGGCTTTGACGTTGGTGCTGGCCTTCGGGCCTTTCGTGGTGCTGGGGTTAGTGATCCGGCATCAGCGACGCGAGCCCGAGCCCGAGGTGCTTCCGGTCGAGCCCACGACCCGCGACGCCGACCCCAACTAGCCGGCCAGGTAGTCGCGGCCTGCCTTGTTCTCTTCCTTGAGTGCCTTGAGCAGTAGGTCCGCGATCAGACTCTCGAGTTTGCCGGCGATCAATGGAATTCCGACCTTGACGTCCAGAGTCACCGTCTCTGTCGTGACACCATCCGTCTCCACGAGCCGAGCTGTTCCTGTCATGTCGCCGGGCTTGCCCGGGATGGTGAGGTGCAGGTCCGCGAGAAGCGGCGAGGACCAGATCTCCTTCTGCACGATGTTGGTTTCGTCTCCGACGATCTTCCTCGCGAAGGAGGGGATGCCGGAGGTGGGCTGCCATTGATCGATCGTGACGTGCATGCCGTCGCCGACCTGCTCGATGGAGATCTCTTGGCGGATGACCCGTTGGTAGGAGCAGACCTTCTCGCGGAAGGCGGGGTCAGCGATCATGGCGGACACCTCCTCGACGGAAGCGTCGTAGACCAGTTCGTGAACTAGGCGCTTGGTCATCGCGCGCCTCCCAACCACGCTTGGCCGACACCGTGCTCGACGTCGTAGCCGTTTTCAATCTGCTCAGCCAGCATGGCTTCCAGCTTGCCGCCGATGAGCGGCACCTTGACCTTGATCTCGAGGTCAATGATCTCCTTGGTGCCCGTTCCGTCGGCCTCCAAACGGATGGTGCCGGTGGCCGTGGTGGGCTTGCCGGGGGCAATGATGGCTAGCGAGCCACCGGACGTGCCCTTCCAGTCCTCCTTGATGACGGCCTCGGTGGTGTCGCCAGCGATCTTCTTGGCGATCGCGGGGAGGCCCGCGGTGTTCTGCACCTGGTTGAGCACCATCGAGAAGCCGTCGGCGTTCGGGGTGATGGACACCGTGTGAGACACGACTTTCTGGGTCGTGCAGACCTTGGCTCGGAAGCTCTCGTCGGACAGCATGGCGAAGACGTCCTCTGGGGACGCGTCGTAGGTGAGCACCTTGTTGAATTTCATGAGCCCATCATGGCGGTTCGAAGCCTCGCCCGACGGCAGAAACGACAACGAGGCCTCAATCTGTTGCGCGGCGGGCCGAAAGACGCGGCCGCGTTCATGGCAGAGTCCACGTGTGGCTGACAACGAACCAGAATCCTTTGTGAACTTTGGCGAGCAGGGTGCTCAGCTGACCTACGGCAGTTATCTGCGTCTGCCACAGCTCCTCGACAGCCAACACCTTGAGTCCGACCCGCCGGCCCATGATGAGTTGCTTTTCATCACGATCCATCAGGTCTATGAGCTGTGGTTCAAACAGCTCCTCCACGAGGTGGGGGCCGCTCGCGATGCGATGTTCGCCGGCGAGCTGTGGCGCGCTCAGCACCTCATGAGCCGGGTCCACACCATCGAGCGACTGCTCGTGCAACAGGTGGATGTGTTGGAGACGATGACGCCTCAGGACTTCCTGGAGTTCCGCCAGCGCCTCGCGCCGGCGAGCGGATTCCAGTCGGTGCAGTTCCGAGAGTTGGAGTTCCTCTCAGGCGCCAAGGACGCGACGTACGTCGAACGCTTCCGCGGCCTAACCGCCGCCGAGGAGGACCGACTCCGCGAGCGGCTCAGAGAGCCCGACCTGTGGGACGCGCTGGTGCACGTGATCGCCGCACACGGGCTGGCGCAGGAGAACGACGAGGAGATCCTGGCCTCGCTGCGGACGGTGGCGCACGACCGCTCCCGGTACGCCGCGGTGTGGGCCCTGGCCGAGGCACTCCTGCAACACGACGAGTTGGCGGCGAGTTGGCGAGCTCGGCATGTGGTGATGGTCGAGCGAATGATCGGCAGTAAATCCGGGACCGGAGGTTCCAGCGGCTCGGCCTATCTGCGCAGCCGACTTGCGCTGCGTTATTACACGCCGTTGTGGGACCTGCGAAGCGAGCTCTGAAGGTCTATGGTCGGTGTCGTGTCAACGACGACGCAGGATTCCGACAAGGTAGAACTCATCGAGCGAGCCATCGAGCTCGCCCAGCAGGGCAAAGGAACCGGTGGCCCGCCGCGAGATCAGGTGGAGCCACTCATGCGCTCCTACTACCGATACGTCGCGGCCGAGGACCTGAACGGGCGAACCGACGTCGATCTCTACGGCGCACTGGCCTCTCATCACAAGTTGGCGGGTGCACGCCCGCAGGGGACTGCGCGTGTGCGGATCTTCACTCCCACCCTCGCGGAGCACGGCTGGGCGGCGGGTGGCCGCTCGGTGGTCGAGGTGGTCGTGGACGACATGCCCTTCCTGGTGGACTCCGTGACCATGGAGCTTTCCCGACAGTTGCGCGGGGTGCATCTGGTCATCCACCCCAACGTGGATGTCGTGCGCGACGTTGCCGGCTCACTGGAGCAGGTCCGAGCGGTCGAGGATGCCTCCTTCGAGGCCCCAGAGGGCTCCACCCGAGAATCCTGGATGCACGTCGAGATCGACCGGGTGCCTGACGGGGAAGACATCGGCCAGATCATCGATGACATTCAACGCGTGCTTCGCGATGTCCGTGAGTCGGTGGAGGACTGGGAGCGCATGCACGCCCAGGTGCGTGACGTTGTGCAACGACTCTCGTCGGAGCCGCCCCCGCTGCCTGAGGAGGAGATCAGTCAGTCCGCGGACCTACTCAGTTGGTTAGCCGAAGAGCACTTCACTTTTCTCGGCTACCGCGAATATCGACTCGACACGGCGATGGTTGATGGCGCCGATGGCAAGGAAGAGGTGGAGGTTCTTCGCGCGGTCCCCGGCACCGGACTGGGGATCCTCCGATCGGATGCAGGGACCTCCACGGCCTTCAGTAGGCTGCCCGACCCCGTGAAGGCCAAGGCGCGCGAGAAGACGCTGCTGGTGCTGGCCAAGGCGAACTCACGCGCCACCGTGCACCGGCCTGCCTACCTGGACTATGTCGGGGTCAAGACCTTCGGTTCGGACGGTGAGGTCACCGGCGAACGACGCTTCCTAGGCTTGTTCTCCAGTGCGGCCTACACCGAGTCCCTGCGGCGGATCCCGCTGATCCGCGAGAAGGCCGAGGAAGTCCTGCGCATCAGCGGCTTCGATCCGCGCAGCCACGCGGGCAAGGCGCTTCTGGACACGCTCGAGACCTACCCACGAGACGAGCTCTTCCACACACCCGTGGAGGAGTTGGCGCCGATGGCGGAGGCGGCCATGCATGCCCGCGAGCGGCGTGCGGTGCGGATGTTCATCCGCCGCGACACCTACGGACGCTACGTCTCAGTTCTCATCTACCTTCCACGCGATCGCTACAACACCGGCGTTCGCGAGCGCTTCGCCGAGATTCTGCGCTCGCGCCTCGGGGCGGACTCCGTCGAATTCACCGTGCGGATCAACGAGTCGACCACTGCCCGGGTGCACTTCGTGGTGCGCTTGCCTAAGGGCCAGACGATCCCTGAGATCGACACCGCCGACCTCGAACGCCGGCTCGTCGAGGCGTCGCGCTCCTGGGTGGACGACTTCACCAGCGCGGTGGCGGCCGAGTTCGGCGAAGAGGTTGGCACGGCCCTGGGCCGAAGCTATGTCGACTCTTTCCCCGAGGCCTACAAAGAGGACTTCAATCCCCGCACGGCCGCGGTTGATCTGGGGCGCCTGGAGGCGATCCAGGGCGAGCAGGGCATCGACCACTCCCTCTACGAGCCGGTCGACGCGGGCCCGGGCGAGGCCCGGCTCAAGGTCTATCGGGTCGGAGCGCCGCTATCCCTGTCGGAGATCCTGCCGATGCTCTCCTCCCTCGGGGTCGAGGTCGTCGACGAACGACCCTATGAGCTCAACGGCTTGAAGCGCCCCTCCTACATCTACGAGTTCGGGCTCCGCTATGACGGCACGCTGCCCGAGCAGGCCCGAAAGCTCTTCCAAGACTCGCTGCGCGCGGTGAGCGACGGGTTCAACGAGATCGACGGATTCAACGAGTTGGTGTTGGCTGCGCGTCTGACCTGGCGCCAGGCCACCGTGCTGCGTGCTTACGCGAAGTACCTCCGACAGGGGAACTCGCCGTTCGCCCTGGATTACATCGAGGGCGCCTTGGGCGCCAACGTCGACATCACCCGTCAGTTGATCGAGTACTTCGAAGTTCGCTTCGACCCCGATACCCACGGTGGTGATGCTCAAGCCCGCACCGAAGCGATGGATCGGGTCCAGGCCAGCATCGAGCACGCGCTGGAGGACGTGGTCAGTCTGGACCACGACCGCATCCTGCGCTCCTATCTGACGTTGATCCGGGCCACGTTGCGCACCAACTACTTCCAGCCTTCCGATCTGGAGGATGCGAGCAGCGCGCCGCGGCCCTACATCTCGTTCAAACTCGAACCTTCGGCCATTCCTGACCTGCCCGAGCCGCGCCCGCGTTATGAGATTTTCGTGTATTCCCCACGAGTGGAGGGTGTCCACCTCCGCTTCGGGCCGGTGGCCCGAGGGGGCTTGCGGTGGTCGGACCGCCGCGACGACTTCCGCACTGAGGTGCTGGGTCTGGTCAAGGCGCAGATGGTGAAGAACACCGTGATCGTGCCCGTAGGCGCCAAGGGGGGCTTCTTCTGCAAGCAGTTGCCTGACCCGAGCGACCGCGACGCCTGGATGGCCGAGGGGATCGCCTGCTACGAGACATTCATATCCGGTCTGCTGGACATCACCGACAACCTGGTCGAGGGCGACACCGTGCCCCCACGCCGGGTGGTGCGCCACGACGGTGATGACGCCTACCTCGTGGTCGCCGCGGACAAGGGCACCGCGACCTTCTCCGACAACGCCAACCGCGTCGCAGCTGAGTACGGCTACTGGCTCGGGGACGCCTTCGCCAGCGGAGGGTCGGTGGGCTACGACCACAAGGCCATGGGGATCACCGCTCGGGGCGCTTGGGTGTCGGTGCAACGGCACTTCCGCGAGCGGGGTATCGACTGCCAGACCGAGGGGTTCACCTGCGTCGGCATCGGAGACATGAGCGGCGACGTCTTCGGCAACGGGATGCTCTGTTCGGAGACGACCCGACTGGTGGCCGCCTTCGACCACCGCGACATCTTCATCGACCCGAGTCCCGACGCGGCCACGTCGTACGCCGAACGCCGTCGCCTCTTCGAGCTGCCCCGTTCGAGTTGGCAGGACTACGACGCCTCGCTCATCTCGAAGGGGGGTGGGATCTTCAAGCGCTCGGCGAAGTCGATCCCTCTCAACGACGAGATCCGCACGGCGCTGGACCTCGACCGGTCACTGAAGTCGGTGACGCCGGCAGAGTTGATGACCGCCATCTTGAAGGCGCCGGTGGATCTGCTGTGGAACGGCGGGATTGGGACCTACGTCAAGGGCGCGGACGAGACCCACGCTGATGTGGGTGACAAGGCGAACGACGCCATCCGGATCGACGGCGGCGATCTGCGTGCGGTCTCGATCGGTGAGGGGGGCAACCTCGGCATGACTCAGGCCGGGCGGATCGAGTACGCCCGCAAGGGAGGCCGGATCAACACCGACTTCATCGACAACTCCGCTGGAGTGGACACCTCCGACCACGAGGTCAACATCAAGATCCTGCTGGACCAGATCGTCGCTTCCGGTGATCTGACCCAAAAGCAGCGCAACAAGGTCCTCGTGGACATGACCGACGAGGTCGCGGCGCTGGTGCTGCGGGACAACTACGAGCAGAACCTGGCGCTGGCCAACGGGGCGCAGAACGCGGCGCCGTTGCTTCACGTCCACGAGTTCTGGATGAAGAAGCTTGAGGCGGACGGCCTCCTCAACCGTGAGTTGGAGGGACTTCCGTCCAGCCGCGAGGTGAGCCGACGGCTGGCGAACAACGAGGGGCTCACTCAACCTGAGCTCTCCGTTCTGTTGGCCTGGACCAAGATCGTGCTGGCTGATGAGCTGCTCGGCACCGACCTGCCTGATGACCCCTACTGCGACCAGGACCTGCGCAGCTACTTCCCGACGCTGATTCAGGAACGGTTCGCCACTCAGATCTCCGAGCACCCGCTGCGCCGCGAGATCATCGTGACGCAGATCGTCAACGACCTGATTAACGGGGCGGGGCTGACCTTCTGGCCGCGACTGGCCGGGGAGACGGGGTCCGATGCGGCTGAGCTGACCCGGGCCAATTTCGTGGCCCGCGAGATCTTCGGCTCACTCCCGCTGCGCGAGGAGCTGGCCGGCTTCGACAACCGGCTCGATGCCGACGTGCAGACGCGGGTCCGCGTCGAGATGCGCACACTTGTGGAGCGGGCCTCGCGCTGGTTGGTCAACAACCGGCGCCCACCGCTGGACAGCAACGCCACCGTGAGCTTCTTCGCCGAACCCATCCAACAAGCGATGAGCCGCCTGCCGGAGTTGATGGTCGGCCAGGAGTTGCAGGCGTTCGAGGGCAGACGCGACGGTCTCCTGAGTCACGGGGTCCCGATGGAGTTGGCGCTGCGAGTGGCGGCGTTGCCTCCGGCCTACATGTTGCTCAACGTCGTGGAGATCGCGGAGCGGGACGGCATGCCGGTCGATGACGTCGCCCGCGTGCACTTCACCCTCGGTGAGCGACTGGGCCTATCGACCCTGGTGCAACGGATTCTGACCTTGCCGCGGGAGGACCGCTGGCAGACGATGGCCCGAGCGGCGCTACGCGACGACCTGCACTCGGTGCATGCCCAACTGACCAGTCAGGTGTTGGCGGCCACCAGCGCCGAGGATCCGGCACCACTGCGGGTGGCGACCTGGGAGGAGTCCGACGCGGTGATGGTGAGTCGCTCTGCCTCCACGCTGGCGGAGATCTGTGCCGACGATCGGGCCGACCTGGCGCGGATGTCAGTGGGTCTGCGAGTGGTGCGTGGCCTGTTGGCCTGAGGCCTCAGACCCGGCGTACCGGGTAGGCCAGCACCACGATGTTGCTGAGGTAGATCCCATCGGCCGAGTAGTCGGCGCAGGTCACCAGCACCAATCGGTTGGACGGCCGGTCCTGGCCGAAGAGGGTCTGGGAGAGGTTCGCGACCTCGGCCCGGGAGTACTTCTCGACGGAGGTGACGATGTAGTCGACGGCCATCCCGTTATCGGTGGCCCTGACGCGATCGCCTAGCGTCAACTCGCCCAACCGGTTCATCACGCCGGCGCCGGAGGCGACCGTGTGCCCGGTCAGCACGGACTGACCCTTCATCGACCCGACCGCCGCGCTGTCGTTCCACCGGCCGACCATCTCGATGTCGGTGGGCGGAGACAGCACGTTGCTGCTGCCGAGGGCGACGTCAACGATGCTCGCCTCCAGCCCGATGGAGGGGATCTGCAACACGTCGCCTGCAACCGGGGAGTCACCCACCGAGGTAACCAGGACCTGTCCGGGGTCGACCTGTCCGGGGGCGACTTGAGCGGGCCCCGCGCTGCCGACCGACGCGGCACCCGGGATCGATGCCGGATCCAGAGCGGCCAGACCCGGGCCCATCAGGGCGACGGTGGCTGCGAGCACGACGAGGAGGCGGAAGGGACGCGCGAGATCGTCGTCCACTTCCGCCTCACGTCGGTGAATGCTCATAGCCAAGGGTGTGCGGTTGTTCAGTTGGCCGAGAAGCGGCGGTAGCCGAGCAGGCCAGCCATTCCGGTCAGCAGGACCAGCGCACCGCCGAGAGCGCCGTTGACGAGGCTGGTCTGGTCAGAGACCGATCCAGCGTCCACGAACGTCGGAACCGTGGGGTTCCCCGGGTTTCCAGGGTTGCCCGGGTTGCCCGGGTTCCCGGGGTTTCCAGGGGTTCCGGGAGTCTCGGGGTTCTCCGGGTTCTCTGGGTTCGCGACACGGTCGTTGGGTCCACAGGTCACGTTCGCGAGCTCGAGGTTCACCAACGGGCCGGCGCTGAACTGCTGGGCGGCGGGGAGGAGGTTCAGCACGAGCGCAGTCACGTCGATGGAGCCACCGGAACGGGTCTGGCGGTTCAAGATGACCTCGAGGATGTTGTCCTCGAGGGGTGCCAGCTGCGGGGCGATCTGGGCGATCAGCGCGTTGACGATCTGATCCTGGATGGGATCGATCAACGCCTGCAGCGGCGCCAGTTGGGCGTCGAGGGTCGTGTTCAGGTCCACGCGCAGCGCGTCGATAACCGTGTTGAGCACGACGTCGAGGTCAGTCAGGACCCTCGTGTTCGGCGGCGGGTTGGCGGGGAGGTTGACCAGGTCGATCGAGGTGCCGGCCACGTCGAGTTGCAGCGTGGTGTCGACGATGTTCGCGGTGCCACTCAACTCGCTGCCGGGGCCAGCGGTGCAGCTCGCCTGGACGGCACCGAGGGTGCCACCGAGACCCGTCGCCCCGAGGGGCTCGAGGCCGTTGCTGATGGCGGACGTCAGGGGGCCCACCAGCTGCGGGACAAGAGCGTTGAGCGGGTCCAGGAAGCCGAGCGCGGACGCGGGATCGATCAGGACCGTCCCGGTCAGGTCGAGGTTCGCGATCGAGATGCCAACCGGATCACCGGGGCTGATGCACTCGGACTCGCCGACGTCGGCCAGCGACGCGCCGTCACCCGCGACGCCCGAGCAGGCGGCAGAGACGCCGTCCTTGTTCTGCACAAGGGCCTGTGCGTCCTGTGCCAGAACGCCCACGTCAAGCAGGTCCTGGTTGCCGAGTACGGCGATGGGCGGGTTGGCGACGCCGGTCTTGACCTCACCGGTCCCGTCGTTGGTGGCCGTCGTCGTTCCAGAGTCTTGACCGTTACCGCCGATCGAGAGGGTCAGGGCGGTGGCCGAGGCCTGGGAGACGGTGGGCGCGGCCAGCGCGGGCGCAGCGGCCATCGCTGTCAGTGAGAGGGCGCCTAGGGCGGCGGCTACGGTTCGGATGCGGGTATTCACGAAAACTCCTGGGGGAATGGATCGCCGCTCACCCCCGTCAGCGCGATCATCTACATATGCAACAGCTCACAGACTAACGCGTCATGTCTAGTCCGCCTACCCGTCGACTGACATCGAGACGGGGTCATCCGGACCGGGGATACTGTCCTCATGCCTGAACCCACCGCGCTCTCGGCCATCGAACTCGTTTCTAGCATCCGAGACGGCGCCTCAAGCGCCAGCGAGGTCGTGGACCACGCCCTGGCACGGATCCGGGACCGAGACCCCGCACTGAATGCCTTCTCCGTCGTGTTGGCGGACGAAGCGGTTCAGGCTGCGACCTGTCTGGACGAGCAGAATTCCGGTACCGAATCGGGGCCACTACACGGCGTACCTATCGCCATCAAGGAGGAACTCGACGTGGCCGGTGCGGTCACGACCTACGGCGGTCGGGGGAACTCGACCCCCGCGCCCGCCGACGGCGAGGTGGTACGCCGACTGCGCGAAGCCGGCGCCGTCATCATCGGCAAGACGAACATGCCCGAGTTCGGGGCCTACCCCTACACCGAGTCCGTCGCGAAAGGCATCACTCGCAACCCCTGGGACACCACCCGGACCCCCGGTGGGTCCAGCGGTGGCACCGCGGCGGCATTGGCCTCCGGGATGGTGCCCGTGGCGATCGGCGGGGACGGCGGTGGCTCCATTCGGATCCCCGCAGCCTGTTGCGGACTGTTCGGACTCAAACCGCAGCGAGGACGGGTCACCAGCGCTCCTGACGCTCATCTGTGGTGGGCCCTGGGAACCGTCGGTCCGCTGAGCCGCACGGTCCGCGACAGTGCGCGGGTCTACGACGTGATCCGTGGGTCGCTACCCAGCGACCGCTTCCACGCGGGGGAGACGGGTTCGTTCGAGGCGGCCTGTGATCGCGAGCCCGGGCGACTGCGCATCGGCTGGTCGGTGAAGCCCGTGACCAAGGGGATCCGTCCGGACCCGCTGCATGTGGAGACGGTACGCAAGCAGGCGGACCTGCTCGCCGAGTTGGGTCACGACGTACGTGAGATCGATCCGCGCTATCCCGACCCCACACCGGTCTTCGTTCCGCAGTTCTTCGCCGGAATCCGCGCAGAAGCGGCCGAGGTGGAGCACTACGACCGGTTGGAGCGCCGGACTCGCGAGACCTGTCGGCTTGGGGCCTGGGTGACTCCGAGGGTCACCGAGTGGGCCATCGCTCAGTCTGAAGTCCTGGGGAGCAAGGTGAACCGGATGTTCGACGACATCGACGTGCTGTTGACCCCCACGATGGCGCACCGGCCTCCAGCGGTCGGGATTCTCGACGGACGAGGGACGGTGGCGTCCTCGCTGCGCTCGCTGCCTGCCATCGCCTACGTCGCCATCTGGAACGTCGCCGGGAACCCGGCCGCGGCCGTTCCCTGTGGGATCGGGCCCGACGGGCTGCCTCTGAGCGTTCAGTTGGTCGGCCGGCCGAACGACGAGACGACGCTGCTCAGCCTCGCGACACAGATCGAGAAGGCTCGACCGTGGCCCCTGGTCGCTCAGAAGTAGGGGAGCGTCTGGTCCGAACGTAGGATCCCACCACCATGAACCCCGGCTCGGCTCTGCGCATCCTTCTCGAGGGGCGCGCTATTTCCGCTGATCCGTCAAAGGTGGTGCGGATCGGTCGATCCAGTGACGCCGAGGTGCGATTGACCGGCGAATCGGTCTCGCGAGCCCACGCCGAACTCCGACCGGGACCAGCCGGCTGGGAGTTGGTCGACGTCGGTAGCCAGCACGGCACGTTCGTGAATGGACGGCGGATCGACCAGATGGTGCTGGTCGATTCGGTCACCGTGCAGTGTGGGCCGCAGGCGTTCGGCGCCACCTTCGTTGTTGCCCCAGTTGTCGAGCCGCCGATGACTCACGACGCAGCCGCTTCTTCACCGGGCGCCCAAGCGGCCGGCTTCGCGGACACCGTGGTGTTGTCGGGGCCGGTGCTGGCCGCGGCCGCGGCGAAGGTAGGCAGCGGCGACGAGCCTCCGGCCAGGAGCGGGCCGGACCTCCTCATCGTTGCCGAGGGCCACGAACTGCGGTTCCGTCACCCGACGCAGCTGAGCCTCGGGCGTCATCCGGACTCGACGGTGGTGCTGACCGATCCGGTCGCTTCGCGCCACCATGGCCGGATAGAACCCGTGCCCGGCGGCTGGGTCTTCTGCAACGACTCGTCCGAGGGCACGTTCCTCGATGGCGAGCGGGTCACGAGGCATCGGATCGAAGGCAGGACCACCCTGAGGCTGGGTCACCCCGTGGCCGGTCCGCAGCTGACGTTGTCGCCGATCCTCTCGGCGCAGGAGGAGGCGGTACGCGCCACCCGCGAGCGTCGGCGTCGCCATCTGCGAGGTATCGGCGCAGCCGTGGCCGCTGCCGTCGTCATCGGAGGACTGATCGCCGGCGCGGTGGCGGTGCTGCCAGGACTGGTGGAACAGCAGCCGTCACAGACGGCCACCACGGACCGGCCGGACGTGCTGAGCTCGCAGGAACTGGACCGAGCGAAGTTGGCGACCGTGCTGATCCTGGCGGAATCTATCGACAGCACCGGAGAGCTGGTGTCCTACACCGGATCCGGGTCGATCCTGACCCCGGACGGGCTGATCCTGACCAACGCCCACGTCGCTGAGCCCGAGACCCCCGGGCTCGTGGAGAAGTACGGCGAGAACAACCTCTCCAACCCGGACGTTCTGCTCGTAGCCCTGCTCGAGAACCCCGACGACTCGCCCGCTGCCCCGGCGTTCCAGGCGCGAGTGGTGGAGAGCGACGGACGGATCGACGCCGCGATCATTCAGATCTTCGCCACGGTGGACGGTGAGCCCGTCGATGACCTGAATCTCCCGACGATCCCCATCGGGGACTCGGATGTGCTCCGCACCGGCGATGACGTCACGATCCTGGGCTTCCCGGGCATCTCGCAGTCACAGGGTGTCTCGATCACCACAGGCGTGATCTCCACCTTCGTGGATGACCCGGTCCTAGGGAACCGGGCCGAGATCGACACCGACGCCCGGATCGCTCCAGGGAACTCGGGTGGTCTGGCCATCAACAACCGGGGAGAGATCATCGGGGTGCCCTCCGCGTTCTTCGCGCAGGAGGGCGTGCCGATCGTTTCCGGCCGGATCCGGCCCATCAACGTGATCGCCGACCTGATCTCCGACGTTGAACCGGTGAGCGAATGAGCCTGTTTCTCCACACACCCCTGGTCCGCGTCCGTCGCCTGCTCGCAGAGGCGACGCGTCCTGTGACCGGCCGCCCGCGTCGCAGCGCGCTGATGGGCAGAACCGTGCTGATCACCGGTGCCTCTTCGGGAATCGGAGAGGCCACGGCACTCGCGGCCGCAGAGCGGGGCGCCGTCGTTCTTCTCGTCGCACGGCGGGTCTCGGACCTTGAGCGCGTTCAACAAGCGGTCAGCGATCGAGGAGGCAGCGCGGCCGTCTACTCGTGCAACCTGACCGACCCGCAGGCCGTCGACGACCTGGTGGCCGCGGTGCTCGCGGACCACGGCACCGTGGACTACTTGGTGAACAACGCCGGTCGTTCGATCCGTCGCTCACTCGAACTCAGTGGAGACCGACTCCACGACTTCGACCGGACCATGGCCATCAACTACTTCGGACCGGTGCGGCTCACCATGGGTCTCCTGCCCGCCATGCGCGCTCAGCGGTTCGGCCATGTGGTGAACGTGGTCAGTTGGGGAGTGCAGCTCAAGGCCCCGAAGTATGCCGCCTACCTGGCCTCCAAGTCGGCCCTGGACACGTGGTCGCGGATCGCCGGTCGCGAGACGTACGGCGATAACGTCACCTTCACCAATATGCGCTTCGGGCTGGTGCGGACCGCCATGGTCGTCCCCACCCAGAGTGTGGAGGACCGCAGGGCCATGCCGGCGCAGGAAGCGGGCCTCCGGGTGGTCCGGGCCTTGGAAGAACGTCCCCTCACGGTCAACCTGCTGGTCGGCAGTGTGGGGGAGGTGCTGAATCTGGCTCTGCCTCGCCTCAGCGATGCGGTGATGTATCGGATGCACCGGTCATCCCCGGACTCGCCTGCGGCCAAGGGCGAGACGGACCGCTAGCTGGCCTTCTTCGCCGCTTTCTTGGTCGCCTTCTTGGCCGCTGGTTTCTTTGCTGCGGCCTTCTTTGTCGCCGCCTTCTTCGATGGGCTCTTCTTCGCAGACTCGTCGTCGGGGGCCTCGCCCCGGGCCGTCTTGGCGGCATCGACCGACCGCTGCAGGGCAGCAAGTAGGTCGACCACCTCGCCTGAGGACTTGGTCGACGTCGGGGTCCGTTGCAGTTCTCCGCCTTCGATCTTCGACTTCACCAACGACTCGACCGCTTCGGCGTAGTCATCCTCGAAGTCTGTTGAGTCGAAGTCCCCCGCGAGGGTTTCGACCAGCATGTTGGCCATGGACACCTCAGCGTCCTTCACCTCGCCCACCTCGATGGTGAAGTCGGGGGTGCGGATCTCGTCGGGCCACATCATGGTTTGCA
>CBDTZB010000013.1:0-14323 GCA_965364795.1 uncultured Nocardioides sp. | reverse complement strand
CAGGCCGCCCACTTCTCGTGGGAGGCGACCGCGGAGCGCACGATCGACCTCTACAACCGGGCCCGCGATTCGATGATGACCACAGACGCGGTGGCGACGATCGGAGCAGCACGATGAGCGACCAGGCCGACAATCAGCCCGACAGCCAGCCCCAGAGTCAGCCGGAGTCCCCGGCGGTCGGCGTGCTGCGCGACTACCTCACCAGCCATGAGATCGAGTACGACGAGACTGCGCCCGGCAGCTTCTCCCTCGCGCTGCCCGGTGAGCGCAAACTGCAGACTCCGGTGCGGCTCGACGTGGGGGCCCATGCGCTCGGCGTCCACGCCTTCGTCTGCCGCAAGCCCGACGAGAACCACCAGGTGGTCTACCGCTGGTGCCTCGAACGCAACCTGAAGATGTACGCCGTGGCCTTCGCCGTCGACGCTGCTGGCGACATCTACCTCGACGCCCGACTTCCGTTGTCGATGATCGACGAGGACGAGTTGGACCGACTTCTCGGGTCGGTGCTCACCTACGCCGACGAGTCGTTCAACACCCTGCTCGAGTTGGGATTCGGGACGGCGATTCGCAAGGAGTGGGAGTGGCGCACCGACCGAGGCGAATCGACCGCCAACCTTGAGGCTTTCCGCGGCTGGCTGGAGTCCCACCCGGAGTAACGATCACCGGTGGAAGTGCCGGAGTCAGGCGCTGCGGATGTCTCGCCGCAGGTGCAGGCGTTCCTCGATCTTGGGGATGAAGAGCTCGGGAGGAACGGGTCGACCCAGGTGGTAGCCCTGCCCGAAGTGGCAGCCCATGGCACGCAGATGTGAGGCTTCGATGGCCTGCTCGATGCCCTCGGCTACGACCATCACGCCCAAGGCGTCGACCAGGTCCAGAACTGATCGGGTGATCTGGAAGTTCTCGGGGCTGTCGGCGATGTGGGCCACCAGGGTGCGGTCCAACTTCACGGTGTCGAAGGGCAGCGTGCGCAGGTTGTCGATGGAGGAGTAGCCGGTCCCAAAGTCGTCGATCCCCAGCCCGACCCCGAGTTCGTGCAACTCGAACAGGGTCGCTCGCACCTGGTTCTCGTCACTGATCATCGCGGTCTCGGTCATCTCCAACAACAGATTGTTGGGGGAGAGGCCAGCGTCGTAGAGCAGGCGGGCGAGGCGATCGACGTAGTCGTCCTCGCGCAGCTCGAAGGGGGAAACGTTGATGTGGATGCGGAAGTCGGGTCGGAAGCGCCCCATCCAACGGCACGCCTGGGCCACGGCCTTCTCGAGGACGAGGCGACCTAGCGGGACGATCAGGCCGGTGCGTTCGGCGGCCTCGATGGCGTAGTCGGCGCGGACCAGTCCGCGGGTGGGGTGCTGCCAGCGCAGCAGCGATTCAGCGCCAACGACGGTGCCGCTGCGCAGGTCCAGGACCGGTTGGTAGTTGAGGGTCAGCTGGTCGGGCTCGGAGGCCACGGCCCGGGCCAGGTCCCGCACCAGGGCAGCGGTGTCGACCGCGTTGCTGGGCACCTCGTCCAGGTGCCACAGGGTGCGGCCGGGGGTGTGGCGGGCCTGGAGCACGGTGGCCCGAACATCGCGGATCGCGTCCCAGATCGACTCGGTCTCCAGCACCCGAGTGGCGCCTGCGGTCGCCACCGGCCAGACGTCGTCGTTGGGCAGAGCTACGAGTTGGCGTACGTCGCTCAGCATTGCTTCGACCTGGGACTTCGCCGAGATCTGGTCGACGACCACGGCTGCGAGGAACCCTCCCAGCGGGGAGGCGCGCAGCAGACGGACCTGGGAGCCGAGGTGCTGGCGGGCCCGGCGACCCAGCTCCGCGGTGGTGGTCTCCAGGCCGGAGGCGCCGTAGAGGTCGACGATCTCGTCGGCGTTGGTCAGGGTGACTGCTACGAGGACCAGAACCTGGTCCTGGCTGCAGTGCTGGGCGCGTAGGGCGGAGACGGCGGCGACCAGCGGCGGCGTCGTGGGGAAGGTGGCGCCGTGTTGGTCGAGGCCGAAGAGCAGAGCGGCGGTGGCGTCCTTCATCGGGGCGCCTCCATCCGGCCGACGCTCCACGGAACCCCGGTGTCGCGGATGACGCCGATGAGCACCTCGGCCGCCACGCTGTGGGACAGCACGGCGGCTGCGCCCTGACGTTGAGCCTCGGCGATCTCGGCGTCGGTCGCACCGTCGGAGATCACCACGATCGGCGTACGCCGCAGGGTCAGGTGGCTGCGCACCTGGCGCAGCACGTCGAGTCCGCTGCCCACCGGCAGCGTCAGGTCCGTGACGACCACGGCGGGAAGGGGATAGGCGGCGCGGTTGTCGTACGGCGCTCGGCCCTCGATGTAGGCGCGGGACAGTTCGGCGTTGGGGACGCTGACCACCGGATTGGTGAGTCCGCCACGGTCCAATGCGTCACGGGTCGCCTCGAGTCGTGGGGGCGATTGACCGATCACGAGTACGGCGGGCTGCATGGGGGGACTCCGCTGACGCCCGTCGATATCTCTGACATCAACGAAGGGGGGAAGAAAGCGTCCTTGATAGTCAATACCCTTGACGCGACGGATACCAGCGGTCTCGTCAATAAAGACTAATTGGTCTAGACCACTCGTGTCTTGGTGGCGCCTGGGGTTGGTGGGGTCAGACGGGTCTTAGGCGAGCCCCACGGCGCGGAGGTACAGCGCACCGAGAGGCTGGCCCGCGAAGAGGCCGATGGCGGCGCCGGCCAGCATGAACGGCCCGTGTGGGACGCGACCGCGTTCGATGAGACCCGCAGCCAGCAGGGTCAGCGAGACGACAGCGCCAACGACGAAACCCCCCATCAGCCCGACCAGGGAGGCCGAGAGTCCGACCAGGCCCAGGGCGGCGCCGAGGACGGGAGCGAGAGCGACGTCGCCCAACCCCATGCCTCGCCCGCTGGTGAGCAACCAGATGCCGCCGTACACCAGGAGCCAGATGCCCAGCGAGATCAGCGCGGTGCTGATCGACGCCTCGCTCCACCCCGCGAGGATGCCGATGCCAGCCACCAACGCGATCAGCGCACCTGCGGTGCCGGTGATGGCGAAGGGCAGACGGCCGTGCTCGAGATCGATCATGGCCAGGGCGATGCCCGAACCGACGACGATCAGGGCGACCGGCAGGATCACCGGATCATCGAACCGCCAGGCGGTGACGGCGAAGGCAACGCCGGTGAACAACTCAACGAGCGGGTAGCGGGCCGAGATGCTCATCGCGCAGTCGCGACAGCGGCCGCGCAGCAGCGCCCAGGAGACCACCGGGATGTTGTCCCTGGCGCGCACGGGGTTCGCGCACCCGGGGCAGGCAGACGGAGGGTTAGCAACCGACAATCCGGCCGGCACCCGATAGACGACCACGTTGAGGAACGAGCCGACGGCGAGGCCGAGGAGGCCGCCCGTCGTCAGGATCAGCCACAGGGGGAGCAGCGTCATCGCACAGCGTGCATCTCGAGATGGGACAGGTCCGCGAAGGCCAGGCGGTCGCGCGCTGCGGATCCGGCAAGGGAGGTCGCCAGGAGACGAGCCTGATCCAGCAGCATCGGCACGTCCTCGCCTTCCAGGGTCTCGATGAGAGGTGCCAAACGAGGCGCGATCTGGGTCGCCGTCGCCATGCCGAGGGCTTCGAGGTCAGCGGACCACTGAGCGGCCGCTGCTCCGGCGAGATCGCCAGCCTCGGCCAGCGCCACGGAGCGCTCCTGGTGACTGAGGTGCCCCCAGGGTGACGACGGCAGGGGCTCGGGCTCCCCCGTGGTTTGAGTTGTCGGCTCCGGCATGGGCTCGGCCATCCGCTTGCCGCGCACCGGCGGTTCAGCGGCGAACTGGGGAAATTCGGTGGACGTCTCGAACGCAGGCTCTGAGACGGGCGCCGCGGCTCGCTTGCCGCGTACGGGCGCATCGAGGACGGGCGCAGCGAGGGGCTGCGAAAAGGACGCCTCGGGCAACGACTCGAACGCGGGCTCTTCGACCCGTAGGTCGAACGACTCGGTCGTGGCTGCCGGCGAGAAGTCGGCGGCCGGCTCGGGCGCGGACGGGGAGGCGTACCGGGCGAAAGAGGGGGTCACCGGTTCGTGGGCGGGCTGCGCCAGGAAACCCGGAAAGGACTCGGCGACCGGCTCAGTCTCGGGTTCGACGAAGGGCGAGAAGGAGGGGGCTGCCGGCTCGGGCTCAGGGGTGGGTTGCGAGAAGTGCGTGAAGGGCGTCGACAAGGGTTCGGGCGCGGCGTCGGCGAAGGGTGTGAAGGGTGTGAAGGGTGCAGCGGACGGCTCCGGGGCGGGTTGTAAGAACTGCTGGGCGGAGGGGTCAGCGACGGGCTCGAACACCGGCTGAGCGAACGGCGTGAAGGCTGGGACAGCCGGCTTGGTGGCTGCCTCGTTGAAGGGGGAGAACGGTGTTGCCGCAGGTTCGGGCGTGGCAGCGAAGGCGCCTACCGTCGGTGGTTCGGTGACATCGGACTCGGTGACGGTCGGCTGGAAGACGGTCGGCTGTGCGGGGACGTGGTCGCTGTAGAACATCGAGGGGGTGACCGCCCGAACGGGCATCGCCCGCTCCTGACGGCTGTGGCCACCACTGGGCCTGATCTGTGGAGATCGTCCGAAGGGGCCGACGAGAGCCAGCACCCCTAATGCGATCACGACGAGGATGGCGGTGCCGGTGAGTAGAAATATCCAGGCAGGCATCTAGAGGCTCCTCGCGGATGGAATGGACTCGGCCGCGCGAACTGGCGCAACCGTTACGTGGTTATCGGTTGGAGGCGGCGCTGGCTTGAGGCTGTGCCCGGTTTGTTCAGCCAAGCTCTCGGAAGCCAGCCGCTCGACGCGGCGTTCGGGCCAGGTGGTGGCCCACGCGAGGGTCGTGTCGCGGTCGGCGGCTTCGCCGACCCAGAACCCTTGGAGTACGTCGAAACCCAGGTCGGGACCTGCGGTGGCAACCCGACGCTCCTCCACCCCCTGAGCCACGACCCGCAGGCCCAACTCCTTGGCGGCTCCGGTGGCGGCCCGGAAACGGCGCATCGACTCGGGGTGGGTCACGGCGTCGCGAACGAAGGCGGGGTCCATCTTGACCTCGGTGACGGCGTCGCTGCTCCACAGGGCGCTGAGGGCGGTCTGTTCCGCTCCGAAGCCTCGAATGCTGACGGCAACCCCGAGGTGGTGGAGATCAGAGAGCACCTCCCAGTGCTCCGGTGAGCCGCGGGTGATGGCCTCGGTGATCTCCAGGGTGACGGTTGCGGGGTCGATGTCGCACTGGAGGAGATGGAGGCGCAGGTCCTGCACCAGGCTGCGACTCATCAGGTGTCGGGGAGCGATGTTCAACGAGAGCCGGGCGTCAGGAGCGACCTCGCGCAGCACGCTCAAGTCCCGCAGCGCGGTCCCGAAGATCGTCTGGTTGATGGGCCCGATCAGGCCGTTGCGCTCGGCCAAGGAGATGAAGTCCTGGGGCAGCATCGTCCCAAGCTCAGGGTGCTGCCAACGAGCCAGCGCCTCGAAGCCCACGATGTGGCCGTCATACGCGTCGATCTGAGGTTGGTAGTGCACGGTGATCTGCGCCGCCTCGGGGTCCTCGACGAGGTCTTGGATCAGTCGACTCTGACGCTCGGTCTCCCCGTGGCTGCCGGTGCTGGTCCGCCAGCGACCGGGGCCGGATCGCTTGGCGGAGTACATCGCCTGATCGGCTGCCCGTCGCATGCGCTCGATCGTGGTGTCGGGCGAGCTGAGCACGACGCCGATGGAGACCGAGACGTTCAACTCCAGATCCTCGATGTAGACCGGCTCGCTGATCGACTCGATGAGGCGCTGGGCCAGCCCTGCCACCCAGTCGCTGTCGTTGGCGGGGGCGGTCAGGACCGCGAACTCGTCACCGCCGATCCGCACGGCCAGGTCGTCGGGAAGCAGACAGGCTCGGATGCGCGTACCGATCTTGGCCAGGACCTGGTCGCCCACGCTGTGCCCGGCGGCGTCGTTGATCTGTTTGAAGTGGTCGAGGTCGAGGATCAACAGGGCGCACTGTTGGTCGTCTTTGACGGAGGACAACATGTGGGAGCCCCGACGGTTCAGCCGCTCGGCCCGCTCAAGGCCGGTCAACGGGTCGATCGGGTCGAGGCCCAGACGCTTGAGGATCCGGCGCAGGGGCGTGGATTCGGAGAGCGTAGAGGTCAGCGTTGTCACGATGAGGTTCTCCCGGCTTCGGTGTCGGGAACGGTGATCGGTTCAGCCACGAAGGTCAGCCCCGACACGGTGAGCAGCAGCTTGGTGTCTTGGGTCTGGATGTCGACACTCTGGATCAGCAGCGCTCGGTCCATCCTTTCCAGGGCCTCCAGGAACTGGCTGACCTGGTTGTAGTTGCCTTCAGCGTTGATCGCCACGTTCTGTACTGCCACCGAGGGGGCATCTGGCGCCGCCGGGGTTGCGGGGGTGTTGCCTTCGGCGTCCGGGGTGGGGGCAGGGGCCTGCGGCGCTTCGGGCAGTACGGGGGCGCTCGGGCTCAGAGTCGTGACGCGGTTGGGCGGGATCTTGGCGGCTCGCGCGGCCGCGTTCACGTCGGCGAAGAAGCCGGGTTGATTTGCGGTCGGGGGGAACACATCGGCCAGCCGGTCGGCGGCCTCCTCGGTCTGGGGGAGTTCCTCGACCTTCTTCCGCAGACTGGCGAGTTGGAGAGACATGATCTGGTTGCGGTCCTGCGCGCTCTCGCGGGCCTCTGAGGTCTCGCCGATCTGTTGCATGACGGGGCCGATCAGCAGGAACCAGCCGGCCACGCTGAGGACGAGGAGGGTGATGGTTCCGATGGCCAGGGTGGCGGTCGGCGTACGCAGGTTCATCAGTTGTCCCCCTCTTCGCTCTCGGACTGGCTGTTGGACTGGCTCGCGGACTTCGAACCGGGGATCAGGGCGGCTGTCCCCTCATCGAGAAGGGCGGTGAAGCGATCGCTGTAGGTCTGCGGGGTGAGTCCCACCGAGCCTTGGAAGGTGACCCGGCTGCTGTCGTTCGTCGTGGTCGTGGTGATGAACGGTTCGACGAAGAGGTTGCTGCGGGAAAGGTTGAGCACCAGTCGGCTGACGGACTCGCGGTTAGCGGCGGTGCCCGAGAGCTGCAGGCAGCCGGCTGTTTCAGTGATACCGAAGGGATCGGGCCCCGGGCACGGATCGACCTCGTCACCCGCGGGAGCAGCGCCAGCCTCCGGGGTGGGGGGCGGCAGCGTCACCTGAAGGGTTTCGATCTTGGTGTCTCCGGGGACGTTTTCACGCAGTTCGATCAGTACGGCGTTGAAGTCGACCTGGCCGGCCATCGTGCCGCCCACGGCCAACGCGCGAAGGTCGACGGAAGACACGTAGGAACGCACCTCGGACAGGCTGGCGATCTGGCTGGACAACCCCTCGGCCACCGCGTCGTCGCCGCGCAACTCCTCGCGGGAGTTGCTCAACATCATCGACGTCAACGCCCACGCGAGCCCAATGACGAGCACGAGGGTGAGGGCGCCGTAGACGAAGCGTTGCCGCAGTTGACGTACCCGCAGGTCGTCCAGCACCCACCCGGAGAGCAGGTTGACGCTGGCGGTGGGGGTCGCTGCGGTGCGTCCCGTCTTCGAACCACGCGGCGACCCACGGTCCTTGGTCTTCTTCAGGGACACCCTGGAGCTCGTGGCCTTGGGCGGGGTCGCCTCGTCGCGGAGCATCGCTGGATTCTCAGGGAAGGCCGCGGTCATGCTGCTGCACCCAGGCAGAGACCGAAGCAGACGGCCAGATCGGCGTCGGTGCTGTCGCGGTCGTCGTTGCTCTGTGCGGGGGCGTTGATCCCGCCCAGGTCTGCCGCGGGGATGCCGAGGCTGGTGGCGAAGGTCTGGACGAGTCCGGGCAGGCTTGAGCCGAGACCCGTCAGGACCAGCCGCTGGGGTGGTCGCTGGGCATCGGACTGGGTGTAGAAGGCCAGCGTCTGACGGACCTCCTCGATCATCCGGGTGGACGCGGTGCGGATCGTCGCCGCCGCAAGGTTGTTGGCGTGCTGAGCGGTGGTGCGTTTGAGCTGCTCCGCCTCACCGGACTCGATCCCCAGGTTCTCCATCAGCGCGCGCGTCACGGTGGCACCACCCAGTCCCGGAATGACGCGGACGAAGCGGGGAGCGCCGGCCTGGTGGACTGCGACGGCAACCTTCTCGGCCCCGATGTCCACGACGGCCTCGATGGGGGCGGAGTCTGGGTCGGTGGGGTGGTCGTTCAGAGTTGCGGCGGCTCGGATCAGGGCGAGCGGGGAGAGATCGGCGGTGGTGGTCCGCAGGCCAGCGGCCATCACGGCCCGAACGGTGTCGTCCACTCCCTCGCGGGCGGTGGCAACCAGGAGCACCTTGGCCATCCGGCGAGCGTGTGTGGGGTTGGCGGGGTCGACGCGGTCCACCTCGCCCAACAGGATGTGATCGATGTTGGCCTCGTCCACGGGCACGGGGAGCAGATCGGCCACCAAGAACCTCATGGCCTTGCGCAGATCAGCCGGGGGCATCCAGTCAACCTCGACCTGGCGGACCAGGACCGAACCCGACCCGATACCTAGACGCACAGATCGGGTGGAGAACTTCTGCTCGTGCCACAGGCGCTTGATGGCGGCTGTGACCTCCGCCGGACGAAGGACCTGCCCGCCTTCGACGGCCCCGGGGGAGAGGGCCACGCGACCCGCACGTCGTACGACGGGGTGACGTCCGGTTCGCACCTCAACAGCCCGTACGGCGGAACTTCCGATATCGAGTCCGACGATGGTGCGGGCCATGGTGATCTCCGGTCCAACAGGGGTGAATGGGCTGACAACAGAGTTCTCGGCTGAACGACCCCGCCACTTGAGGGCCGATTCGTGTGAGCCGCCCCGCAAGAAGGCGGTGGGCCACGAACCTGCGACGACGCCTCAAGTGAGCGGGTTGCGATGCCGACACCTCTGGTACCCCCCGCACGACCTGCCTCCTTAGGACTGTTGATGACCTCGAGCACCGTGAGCCCGATCAACCCGAAGCAAGCGACTGCTGCTTCGTCTTGGAATGCTCATGCCGCGCTGCACACGCTGCTTCAGCTTGTGGTGGCGCGGGAGGCCTCTGACCTGCACCTACGCGCCGGCGGGCTGCCGAAGATCCGCGTGGGCGGGCAACTCGTCGACGCCGGGACGGTCTCCTTCACCCCCGAGCAGGTCAGCGACATGATCGCTGCGTCCATGCCGCAGGACATCCGAGCTGACTACGTCATCGACCTGGAAGCCGACTACGCGTTGGTGCAGGAGAAAGTGGGCCGGTTCCGGGTCAACGCCTTCAAGACCCGGGGCGCCGACGCCTGCGTGATGCGTCTGATCGGGGAGTCGGCGATCCCTTTGGCCGAGCTCGGTATGCCTGCGTCGGTGGCCGATCTGGCCCGCAAGTCGCGGGGCCTGGTGCTGGTGACGGGCCCCACCGGATCGGGCAAGTCGACCACCCTGGCCGGCATGGTCGATCTGATCAACCGGGAACGCGCGGTGCACATCCTGACCATCGAGGACCCGATCGAGGTCCTGCACGCCGACAAGACCGCCACCGTGACCCAACGGGAGTTGGGCAGCGATAGCCGGGACTGGAACGCAGCCCTGCGCTCGGCGATGCGGCAGGACCCCGACGTGATCCTGATCGGGGAGCTGCGCGACGCCGCCACTGTGCACGCTGCCCTGACCGCCGCCGAGACGGGCCACCTGGTGCTCGCCTCGATGCACACCAACGACGCCCGTGAAACCGTCCACCGCCTCATCGAGTCCTTCCCCGCAGACGAGCAGCAGCGGGTTCGGGCGGTGCTCGCCGGAGCCTTGGAAGGCGTCGTGTGTCAACGCCTGGTGCCTCGTGCCGACGGCACGGGACGCGCTTGCGTGATCGAGGTCGCCGTGCGCGACGCACGCTTCGCGGAGGCCGTCGCCGACCCGGAGAAGACCCAACAGATCCCCGACATCCTCGCGTCGGGCGACTACTCCGGCATGCAGACCTTCGACCAGGACCTGTTGCGCCTGGTCATGAACGGAACGATCGACATGGCCACCGCCTCCGCCGCGGCCAGTAATCCGCACGACCTGTCCGTGATGCTGCGACGGGCCGGGTGGACGCCTCCGACCCAGGCAGCGGTGGGTCGTCGCCGCTCCGAGTGAGGGTTTCTCCTCGCTTGGCTGTTCGTCACTGCTGGGTAGCGGTCTCTCCATTTCGTCCGCGGGCCACGACCATCAGCGATTAGCCTGCACCCATGAGCGACCCCTCCCTCCCGGCCGACGGGCAACGACGCACCGTCACCGATGCGACAGCCTCGCCGCACCTGGCCGAGGTGAGTTTCAGCGAGCTGCGTGAGTACCGCGAGCGCCTGCGCGCCGAGGAGGAGCGCATCTCCTACTGGCGTCGGCTGATCCACGCCCGTGTCGACCTGATCAAGGCCGACGCCCTCCACGACGCCGTGATCGATGTCGAGAAGCTGAGCAAGGTGTTGGGCGACACGGGCACCGGCCACATGCGTTCCGCGCTGCACCGAGTGCGCGCAGCCGATCCGCTGCCCGACCTCCCCGACCTGTCGAGTGTGTGGACGATCCCGGACACCGAGGAAGAGACGGTCGATGCGCTCGAACGGTTGGCGGGCGCCGAGTCGACGCTCACGTCGTACCGTCGGGCGCTGCATGAGCGCATCGACGAGGCCACGGCTGAGCTGATTGTCCGCTATCGCCAGAAGCCCGCCCGCGCTTTGGAGATCCTCACCAGTCGGTGATGCTGGCTTGGTTGCAAGCGAGCGGACCCCCCGACTAGACCGGCCCTCTCCCCCTCAAGTCGGGTCCTCGCTCACCCGACACTTCTGGTGAGGTCGGAGGTGCCGACCCGCTGAGCAGGGTGGAGCCAGGGATGATGGGGAGTGGCGCCGGCACGATCGAAGCGCTGATGTCCTCGGGCGCACTCACCGCCGAAGACGTCCAGATCGCCTCCAGTAGCGCGGCCCCCAACCAATCGGTGATCGAGGCGCTCGTCGAGCGCGGCATGATCGACCGGTCGGCGCTGGTGCGAATGGCGGCCACCTCCGCGGGCCTGGAGTACGTCGACCTCCCCGAGCAGCTCATCGACCCGCTCGCCGTCGCCCTGCTCCCGGGTGAGTTCGCTCGCCGCAACTGTGTGTTGCCCTACGCCCAGCGCGGAACGGAGCTGCTGGTCGCCGTCCCGATGAAGAAGGTCAACGACCTCGACCTCAAGGACGACATCGGGCGTCTGACGAGGCGTCGGGTGACGTTCACCCTCGCCGTACGCGGCGACATCGAGTTCCGGATCAACGAGCAGTACCGCGCCGAGGGCGAGCTTGCGACGTTGGGCTCGGACTTCGACGTGATCGATGAGGTCGAGGACCTCGACACCTTCACCGAGGTCAACGAGGACGCACCGGTCGTGCGGTTCGTGAATCTGCTGATCGCCCAAGCTATCTCCGACAGGGCCTCCGACATCCACCTCGAGCCGACCGAGCACGATCTGCGGGTGCGCTACCGGATTGACGGCGTACTCGTGGACGCCCACCGGGCGCCGCGCTCGATCGTTAGTGGCGTGATCTCGCGGTTCAAGATCATGTCCGACCTGAACATCGCCGAGAAGCGAGTGCCCCAGGATGGCCGCCTGACGGTCATGCACGGTGAGCGCACGATGGACCTTCGGGTCGCCACGCTGCCCACGGTGTGGGGCGAGAAGATCGTGGCCCGAGTCCTGGACAACAGCAACACCACCCTGGGCCTGGACGACCTTGGCTTCAGCCCCGCGAACTTCGACCGCTTCGCGAAGTCGTACGGCAAGCCCTACGGGATGATCCTGGTGACGGGGCCGACCGGGTCGGGGAAGTCCACGACCCTCTACGCGACGCTGAACATCCTTAACCAGCCGCAGGTCAACGTGATCACGGTCGAGGACCCGGTGGAGTACAGGCTGCCCGGGATCAACCAGGTGCAGACCAACCCGAAGGCCGGCCTCACCTTCGCCTCGGCGCTGCGGTCCATCCTGCGTTCGGACCCCGACATCGTGCTGATCGGTGAGATCCGCGACCACGAGACGGCCAACATTGCTGTCGAGGCCTCGTTGACCGGTCACCTCGTGCTCTCGACCCTGCACACCAACGACGCTCCCAGCGCGGTGACCCGGCTGGTTGAGATGGGCATCGAACCGTTCTTGGTTGGCTCAGCGCTCGACTGCGTGGTGGCTCAGCGGCTCTGTCGCTCACTGTGCGGGAAGTGCCGGATCCCCTACGCGCCTCACCGCCGCGAGCTCGAGGCGCTGGGGTTCGGGCTGCCGGACGACGTCACCGAGATCTACCGCGCCGGCGGTTGCAACGCCTGTGGAGGCACCGGCTACCGAGGCCGGATGGCCCTGCACGAGGTCATGACGATCAGCGAAGACATCGAACGACTCACCGTGCGCCGCGCCTCGACAGACGAGGTCACCCGCTGCGCCCAGGACGAAGGAATGAGCACCTTGCGAGACGACGGCTGGCTCAAGGTCTGTCAGGGCAGGACCACCATCGAGGAGGTTCTTCGTGTCGTGGGGTGAGCCGTCGTACGCCGCTGGTGCCCAGGTGGTGCCGCTCGACCTGGACCACCTCCTGGCGCAGGCGACTGCGTTGGGCGCCTCCGACCTGCACCTGACCGTCGCTGCGCCGCCGACCATGCGGATCCGCGGAGCCATGGTGCCGATGGAGGGGGAGGGAGCGCTGGAGTCCCGCCAACTTCAGGAGACGCTCTACGCGATCCTCACCGAACAACAGCGCAAGGTGCTCGAGGAGACCCGCGAACTCGACCTGGCGCACTCGGTGCACAACGTCGGCCGGTTCCGAGTCAACGTCTACTGGCAGCGCGACTCGTTGGGCGCCGTACTGCGCATGATCCCGTGGGAGATCAAACCGCTCTCGGACCTGGGCATGCCCCCCATCCTCGGCACCCTCGGCAACCTCAAGCGAGGCCTGGTGCTGGTCACCGGTCCCACCGGGTCGGGCAAGTCAACGACGCTCGCCGCGATCCTCGACCAGATCAACCGTCAGCGCAGCGGTCACATCATGACCATCGAGGACCCCATCGAGTTCCTCCACACGCACAAGGGGTGCCTGGTCAACCAACGCGAGGTCGGGCAGGACACCCATGACTTCCGGGCCGCCCTCAAGCACGTCCTGCGGCAGGACCCCGACGTCATCCTGGTCGGCGAGTTGCGTGACCTCGACACGATCTCGGTGGCGCTCAGTGCCGCGGAGACCGGACACCTGGTGTTGGCGACCCTGCACACCCAGTCCGCGCAGGACACGGTCAGCCGCGTCATCGACGTCTTCCCGGCGGCTCAGCAACAACAGATCCGCACCCAGATGGCAGCCACGCTCCAGGCGGTGGTGTGTCAGGTGCTGGTGCCGTCGAACGACGGCAAGGGCCGCGTCCCCGCGGTCGAGGTGATGATGTGCACCGAAGGCATCCGGGCCATGATCCGCGACGACAAACTGCCTCAGATCCAGGGTGCGCTCCAAGCCGGTGGCCGCCACGGGATGCAGACCCTCAACTCCCATTTGGCTGAGCACGTGAAAGCCGGGCGGATCACCCAGGACATGGGTCTGGAGTACTGCTCCAACGTGGGCGACTTCGTCACCCTCCTGGGCGGTTCCGCGCAGACGGCGGGCAGCGCCTCCTCCGCCGTGGCCGGACAGTCCTCGGGCAGCGCCGCGGGCTCCAGCAGCAGCGACGTATGGCGGGTCGCCTCCAACCCAGGGGCCCACCGATGAGCACCAAGCAGTACGCCTACAAGGTCCGCGACAGTCAGGGCCGATTCCGTGAGGGCAAGGTCGCCGCCGACAACGAGACGGCGGTCGCCGAGAAGTTGATGGCCATGGGGTATGTCCCCCTGGAGGTCAAGCCGTTCGGAATGGGTCTCCAGAAGGAGATCAGCTTCGGCCGCAAGGGCGTGTCCATGAAGGACCTCGCCGTCTTCGCGCGCCAGTTGGCGACCATGATCGACGCCGGCCTGAGCCTGATGCGGGGGCTGACGATCCTCTCCGAGCAGGTCGACAACCCGTCTCTGCGTGAGGTGTTGACCAAGGTCCGCCAAGACGTGGAAGCCGGGCACTCGCTCTCGAGTGCCTTTGCGAACGACGAGCACCACACGTTCCCGCCGTTCATGATCAGCATGTGTCGCGCCGGTGAGACCGGCGGCTTCCTCGACGTCGCTATGCGTCAGGTGGCTGAAACCTTCGAGGCCGAGGTCAAGCTTCGCTCGAAGATCAAGGCGGCGATGACCTACCCGGTGGTGGTCTTCATCATGGCGATCTTGATGTGCATCGGCATGCTGCTGTTCGTCGTACCCATCTTTGAG
>CBDTZB010000012.1:0-14963 GCA_965364795.1 uncultured Nocardioides sp. | reverse complement strand
TTCGTCCTTCCTCAACCACCGGGGAGACAGGACTTCGTCCTTCCTCAACCACCGGACGATCCCGTCGCTCAACCCCCGAGCTCATCTCGCCGGCGGTTCGGATGACGGCGTTGGTGATCGTCCGGGTGACGTCCCAGGGTTCGGTGTCGCCGAAGGCCCACTCCCGGGTGCCGCCGGACTGTTCGCCGGCCGCTCCGGACTGCCGGATGTCCCGCGCACCCTGACGCCCCGACATCTTGTTGGCGACGTCGCGCAGCAGGGCCTTGCCGAGCTGGCGCATCGCCTTGGGGGTGAGTTGCAACTGTCCGGAGGAGTCTCGGCGCATGGTGCCCGAATCGCGCAGCGCCCGTTCCAACTCCTGCAGGGTCTTGGCGTCAACGGCTGCCTGGTCGCCCAGTTGTTTGGCCAGTTTGTCGAGGTCGAGATCATCCATCCGCGCGCCGCCGTAGGACTGGGACAGTTGATCGGCCAACGCGTCAAGATCGGCGAGGTCCTGGAACACACCGGTGCCATCACCGAGGCCCAGTCCCTGGCTGCCCCCACCACCCATCGACTCGCCGCCGCCCCAATCCTCACCGGGGCGCAGGGATTGCAAGTTCCCGTCGAGCCGCGACAACGACTCCATCAACTGGGGTGAACCGAAGGCCTGCGAGGAGAGCTCCATCAGTTGTTGGCGCTGCTCGGGGCTCATGGAGTTCATCATTCGCTGCGCGGCCGCGGATCGGGCGGCGAGTGCGTCGAGCAGTTCCTCGATGTTCTTCGGGTTCTCGGGGAAAAAGTCCCCGTGCTGGTTCATGAACTGCGTGAAGTCCTCCGGGGTGTCCGCCCCGGCAGCATGCTTCTCCAACAACGAGTTGAGGTCGTTGAGCATCTCGTTGATCGCAGCCCGGTCCTCATCGGTCGCGTTCTCGAGTGCCTGCTTCATCCCGGCGAAGCGTTGGTCGAGCATCTCGCGACCGAGCAGGTCCTTGATCTTCTCGAAGCTCTCGCGAGCCTCTCTGCTGGCCCAGTCGTAGGCCCCCAACTCGCTGACGGCAGCCGCGGTGTTGGGCGAGAGGTTCTCCAACTGCATCTCGCGCAGGGCCCGGTCGCCCTCATCCATCATGGCGTCGCGCGCCAGTTGCTTCCGTTCCTCCAGGACCGCTTGATCGAGCAGTTCGCGAATCTCGGCGAGAGTGCCGTCGAGGTTGTGCTGTTCGGTGAGTTGACGACGACGCTCGGCCACCCGGCGCGCCAGGTCGTCGAGACCTGCCTGGTCGGACCCGCCGCGACGCAGGAACTCCCGCATGGCGCGTTCCGGTGAATACCCCGCCATCACGTCCTCACCGATGGCGCCCAGCGCCTCGGCGATGTCCACCGGAGCGGCCAGCGGGTCGCCCCCGTCGTACTTCTTGAAGCGGGTGCGGTCGTGCCTAGTCACAGGACACGACTCAGCAGCACCATGTCCGGCAACCCCTGCTGCGACGTCGTTCGGCGAACCTCCTCGAACCCGTGGTCGCGACAGAAGGCAGCGGCACTGACGTTGCCGTCGACGTACTCCAACGTCAGCTGAGGGCCCTCGGCCGCCTCCATGACCGCGGCAAGCAACTGGCTCCCGATGCCTCGGCCCTGCGCCTGCGGTCGGACGTACAACTTGCCCAGGACGGATTCACCGTCGAACTCACCGAGGTTCGCCACCCCGAGGATCGCACCGTTCTCGTCCACCGACACCCAGTAGGGGTAACGCTCCAGAGAGCTCCGCAGAGCCTCGATGGACCACTCGGTGCGGACAGTGAGGCTGGCGTACTCGTCGTTGATCGGGCTGTACGTCGAGGCCGTCACCTCGATCCCGATCGCGTGCAACTCCCCTGCGTCGGAGAGGTCGGCCCGCCGAATCGAGGTCTTCGTCGCGGGCCGGGGCTTCTGCGTCTGCTCGGTCATCCGTACACCGTTTCTCCGTCAGCCGAATCCTTGCCGACCTTGCGTGCGAGGTAGAGCCCCTCCAACGCAAGTTCGATGGCACCGGCTCGCTCTCCATCGTTGGTGGCCCCCAACCGGTCACAGATCTCGTCGTAAAGCTCCGACTCACCCAGAACTGGCAGTCCACCGAGAAAGTCTCGCGCAGTGACCTGCTCCCCGGTCGTCACCATCGATCCCGCCTCGATGGAGTCGACCAACAGGGCGAAGTCGATCCCGCGGAAGTGGGCGCGCACCGTTTCGGCAGTAGCGGTTCGCAACAGGTGGGTCAGGATGTCCTTCTCGCGGCCCTCCTCACCACTCTCGAACTCGATCTTGCCGCCGAGCACATCGACGGCGGTCTCTAGGTCGACGACCCGGGCGACAGCCGCGTCTTCCCCCTGTCGGGTGGCGCGGTGGATGGCCGCCGCGGCGATGGTCTCGGCGCCCGCGATCGCGAACCGGGCGGAGACACCGGAACGCTGGTCGACCGCGGTCGAGGCGCGCAGGTTGCGGGTGAAGCGGGCCAGGATCTCCACGAGGTAGTCGGGGACCTGGACCAGGTCGGCGGCGAGTTCGGCCTCCTGCCGGATCACGGAGATCTCGGCATCCAACTCAGTTGGATAGTGCGTGCGGATCTCGGCGCCGAAGCGGTCCTTGAGCGGCGTGATGATCCGACCGCGGTTGGTGTAGTCCTCAGGGTTGGCGCTGGCGACCACCAGGGTGTCCAGCGGCAGCCGCAGAACGTATCCCCGGATTTGGATGTCGCGCTCCTCCATCACGTTGAGCATCGCGACCTGGATCCGCTCCGCGAGGTCGGGCAACTCGTTGATCGCCACGATGCCCCGGTGGCTGCGCGGGATCAGGCCGAAGTGGATGGTGTCCGGGTCGCCCAGCGAGCGACCCTCGGCCACCTTCATCGGGTCCACGTCGCCGATCAGGTCGGCTACTGAGGTGTCAGGGGTGGCCAACTTCTCGGCGTACCGGTCCTCGCGGTGGCGCCACTTGATCGGTAGGTCATCTCCGAGTTCGGCGGCGCGACGCTTCGAGGAGGCGACGATCGGTTCGTAGGGGTGCTCTCCGAGTTCAGAGCCGTCGATCACGGGCGTCCACTCATCGAGCAGCCCGACCATCGTTCGCAGCAGACGAGTCTTGCCC
Source organism: uncultured Nocardioides sp. (assembly GCA_965364795.1). Classification (GTDB taxonomy): domain Bacteria; phylum Actinomycetota; class Actinomycetes; order Propionibacteriales; family Nocardioidaceae; genus Nocardioides. The sequence goes on along the minus strand of CBDTZB010000012.1, from coordinate 11,870 downwards.
TGTCCGCGCTCCCCGAGGAGGACGATGTCGTGGCCCGCGATCAGGGCCCGCTCCATCTGCGGGATCACTGTGGACTCGAAGCCGTGCAGCCCCGGCCAGGGGTCACGGCCCTCTCGGAGTGCGGCGAGCAGGTTGTCACGGATCTCGACCCGCAGCGACCGTAGCTCGTGGCCGGAGGCTCGCAGTTCGCCCACCGTCCGCGCGTCCGGGGCTGGGCTCTTCTGAGAGGGGTCGGTCGCAGGGGAAGTCGAGGTCGCAGTTTCAGCGGTCACTCGCTCACGGTACGCCGGAACGGCAAGGAGTGGGAGCCCGTCACGTTCACATCCTGACCGGCACACCCCCTGGGGTGACTGCCCGGCGACTACTCTTCCTTCCACACCTGCGAAAGAGGACCCCGTGGCCCGAAAGCTGCTCTCGCTCAACGATTCCTCCTGGCTGATAGCCGAACGCACCAAGACACCTATGCAGGTCGGCATGCTGGCCACGTTCCGGGTTCCCGAGGACCGACCGACCTTCGTGGCGGACCTGGTGGAGCGCTGGCGCGAGGTGCGCGAGTTCGCTCCGCCGTTCAACTACCTCTACAAGTCGACGCCCGCGCCGTCCTGGAAGGAGTTGCCCGACGACAAGATCGACCTCGACTATCACCTGCGCCACTCTGCGCTGCCTGGTCAGGGATCGCAGCGCGAGCTCGGCGTTCTGATCTCTCGTTTGCACTCTTCGGTGATGGACCGGCGCTACCCCCTATGGGAGTGCCACGTCATCGAGGGCCTCGAGGAGAACCGCTGGGCGCTCTACATCAAGGCGCATCACTCACAGGTCGACGGAGTCGGCGGAATCCGACTCTTGCGGCGCATCATGTCGGCCGATCCCGAGGCTCGCGACATGCTGCCCCCCTGGACCGTCGGCACCCGTGGGCCCGATCAGTCCGGCATGGCCGCGCCGACCAGGACGCTTGCGAAGCCCTCGGCGCCGTCCTCGCTGGTCGGCGGAGTCGTCGGTGGGGTGGTTGGGGGCGTCACCAGCGGCGCTTCGGTCGCCACGTCACTGACCAAGACGTACGCCGAAACCTTCACCGGTCGCAGCCATGAGCACCAGGCAGCACCGTTCCGAGCTCCCAAGTCGATCTTCAACGGCCGGATCCACACGCCGCGACGCTTCGCTACCCAGACCTACGCGATCGACCGGATGAAGACCATCGCGAAGGCCGCCGACGGCAGTCTCAATGACGTCTTCCTCGCTATCACCGGCGGCGCCTGCCGGCGGTACCTTCAGGAAGTCGGCGCGCTGCCCGACGAGACCCTCATCGCCAACGTGCCGGTCTCGCTGCGGCCCGAGGGTGGGGCCTCGGTCGGCAACTCCCTGACCTTCCTCTACGCCTCGCTGGGCACCCTGATCGACGACCCGGTGGAGCGGATCGCGCACATCAAGGCCTCCACCAAGCGGGGCAAGGAGCGCCTACCGCAGGTCAGCGGACTCGCGATGGACGCCTACACGACCATCCTGATGGCGCCGTTCCTCGGTGGGGCACTGCTTGGCGTGGGAGGTCGAGGACGCCCCGCGTCCAACCTGGTCATCTCGAACGTTCCCGGCCCATCGGAGACGCGTTACCTGGACGGCTCACCCATGGAGGAAATCTTCCCGGTCAGCCTGCTCTTCAACGGCCAGGGCCTGAACGTGACCGCGGTGAGCTACGACGGTCACTTCAACATCGGCTACACCGGGGACCGCGACTCGCTGCCCTCCCTGCAGCGCATCGCTGTCTACTCCGGTGAGGAACTCGACCGGCTCGAGTCAGGGTTGGGTCTCTGAACGCAGTAGCCATCGCGCTGGCCGTTGGGGTCGGCGTACTCCTCCTGTGCACGGTGGCACTGCTGGTGCTAGCGGTGATCCAACAACGGACGCTGGAGGTCCGACGCCAACGCATCGAGCAGCTCGAGGCTGACCTGGATGCCGCACTTCGACCCAGGCCGGCTGCCACCACCACCGAGAAGGCGCTTCGGCGGGTGGTGCGCACCGTGGACCGGGTCCGCGAGCACGGCGTCGCTGGCATGTTGGAGGCATCGATCGAGGACCTTCAACGGTGGGCGGCCGAGGAGCGCTCCGACATCGTGAGCATGGCCACGGCCGACGGTCGTGTCACCCTCTTCTTCTCCGACATCGAGAACTCCACGGGCTTGAATAGTCGCCTGGGGGACGCGGTCTGGGTGCGCGTCCTGGCGGCGCACGATCAGTTGCTGCGCACGCAGATCGAGAAGTACCGCGGGCAGGTGGTCAAGTCCGCCGGCGACGGGTTCATGGTTGCTTTCCGAGACGCCGAGGCCGCCTGTCGCGCGGCTGTCGGCATTCAGAAGGACCTCAAACGCACCCTGGACCCCCGGCTGCGACTCGTGACCCCTGCCATCAAGGTCCGCATCGGCATCCACACCGGGCGGGTGGTTTCTCGCGACGGCGACTACTTCGGTAGCAACGTCGCCATGGCTGCTCGGGTGGGCGACCTGGCCGAGGGCGGTGAGGTCCTGGCCAGCTCCGCCGTGCTCGACGAACTCGATGACGACGCCAGCGTGGCCCTGACCGAGATCGGCGAGGTCGAGTTGAAGGGGCTGCCGGGGACCCATGTGGTCTACCGCGTCGACCCGGCCTGATCAGCGGAAGGCCTCCGTTCGCCCGCGCGATCGGCGCTAGTCTCGGGCCACGGCGTGGTGAGTAGATGGGGACTCCGCCGAACGATGAAGCGGAGATGAACACCTATGCCCGGACTGACTACGATCATCACGAGGCTGCTGACACCTGCGCTGCTCAGCGTCGGCCTCACGGCCGCGCCGGGCATCGCTTTGGCGGCGACACCGGCACCAGCAACGGCACCGGCCTCCGCCGATCCTGAGGATCCTTTCTTCGTCTACTCCGGTTCCACTCCCCTGGCAAACCTCGAGCCGGGGGCGGTGCTCGACATCCGAACCGTGCCGTTCAGCCTGTCCGGTCTACCGACCCCCATTCAGACGGTGCAGATCCTCTACCGTTCGACCGACCAACTTGGGCGGCCCATCGCCAACGTGACCTCGGTGATTCGCCCGCTGCTCACCGAGCCCACGAACGCAATCTCCTACCAGTCGTTCTACGACTCCCTCGACCCCGAGGACGGCCCCTCCCGCACCATCGCCGGCCGGGTGGACTCGGGGGGCTTCATCGTCACCTTCGAGACGAACCTGTTCATCGACTATCTGGCCCAGGGGTACGCCGTGATCGTGCCCGACACCGAGGGCCCCGATGCCGACTTCGCGGCCGGCCCCCAGTACGGCGTGTTGACCCTCGACTCGATTCGCGCCGCTTCTCAAGCGACAGGCACCGGCATCACCGCAGAAACCCGGGTGGGGATGCTGGGTTATTCCGGTGGAGCCATCGCCACCGGGTGGGCCGCCACCTTGGCGCCGCTCTACGCTCCCGACGTCAACGAGCGCATCGTGGGTGCAGCAGAGGGCGGCGTACTCGTGACTCCTGCTCACAACCTGACCTATATCTCCGGAACGCCGATGTGGGGCGGGGTCATCGGGATGGCCATCATCGGTGTCGGTCGCGCCTTCGACATCGATTTCACGCCCTACCTCAACGAAGAGGGAAAGGCGGTCCTGCAAAAGATGAAGGACGCCTCGATCGGCGAGGTGCTCGGTCAGTACCCCAACTTCACCTTCGAGCGGTACGTGAAACCGGAGTTCGCCGACCCGAACAGCATCAAGCCGTACGTCGACGCCGTCAACAAATTGAACCTGGGTTCCTACCCCTCCCCCACCGTCCCGATGCAGATGCGTCAGGGCGCCGGGGGTGAGGCCGAGCAGACCCCCGGGAACCAGCCCGGCATCGGCCCCGGCGACGGCGTGATGATCCTGGGCGACGTACGGGCGCTGGCCAAGCAGTACTGCGAGGACGGCACCGCGGTGGACTATGCGGAGTACGCCCCGCTGAGCCACTTCAGTTCGATGAGCACCTGGGCCCCCGAGGCGAAGGCCTTCCTCGCCGCGCGCTTCGCCAACACCCCGTTCGTCGGCAACTGCGAGAGCATCGCGGCGGGCAACTCACTCGCACCCGAGGTCTATCGGCCCGGGCCCGGTGAGCGCCCCGTGCGCACGAAGAGCAAGATCCGTCTCCCCAAGGTCTGGCAGGTACGAGGCAAGGAGTCGACCCGGGTTCGGTTCGGCGTCGTGTCGGCCAAGCGGCCAACCCGCGGCGCCAAGGGTGGTTGGGCCACTGTGCGTCTGGACGGGAAGGTCCTTAAACGCACTCGGGTCCCCGTCAAGAACCCCTCGTCTCCCAAGGTGCTCAGCGCCCGGGTCCGGGTGCCGAAGAACCTTCCCCTGGGCAAGCATCAGTTGGACCTGTCGTTCGAGCCAGCGGACGACTCCACGCACCGGGCGTCGGCGTCGCGCACGGTCGTGTTGAAAGTCGTCCAGAAGCGGCCCAAGTAGTGCCCTCCTTCGGGCTGGCCCAACCGTGCCCCTGCAGCACGGGGGCGTCGTACGACGTGTGTTGCGGGCGATTCCACCGCGGGGCCGAGCGTCCCTCAACACCCGAAGAGCTGATGCGGTCGCGCTACAGCGCCTTCGCGCTCGACGACTTCGACTATCTCTTCGTCACCTGGCACCCCCGGACCCGACCGGACACCATCGAGCCCGACCCGACCTTGGAGTGGGTGGGTCTGGAGATCATCACCGCTGCCGGTTCCGAGGTCGAGTTCGTGGCGTCGTACCTGCGCAGCGGCGTGCCCGGCGAACGGCGGGAGCGCAGTTTCTTCGAGAAACGCGGCAAGCGCTGGGTGTACGTCGACGGCGTCAGTCCGTGAGCAGACTCAGCACTCGTTCGTAGGGCTCAAAGGCGGCCGGGTCGTCACTCAGAGCGCGGAACAGCACCGCGTGCAGCATGGCCTGTCGCTCACGACCTCGGACCCAGTTGGTGAGGACCTCGAGGTCGGCGTCCCACCACAAAACGTTGTCCAGCACGGCCACCGCCTCGGCCCATACAGGCGAGCGCCAGGCCGGGGAGACGTCGATGACGACCGGTGCACCTGCTGCGTCGACCAGCACGTTGGACGCCAGATCCGCATGCACCAACTGCTCGACACCGAGGTCGGGGCGCTCGGGCTCGTCGTGGAGTTGATCGCGCGCCTGCGCCAGGAAGTCACTCGCGCGTCCCGTCAGCGGCTGCGCCAGCAGACTGGTCTCACCGCCGAAAGCCACCCGCTCGGCGAGCGCCCACCGGTCCATTCGTTCGTCGATGGCCGTGGGTCGAGAGATCCCACGAGTTGCCAGTTCGGCGTGGAGCAACCGACCGGCGGCCATGATGACGGTCAGTTCTCGACAGCCGGTGGTTCCCTGCTCGAAGCGGCTGGCCGCCCACCCGTCCACCACCCACGAGCCGTTGCGAGCCGGCACCGGCATCGCGAGCCTCAGGTCGCGTCGACGGCGGCCGGGCCGTTCGTCGAGGTCGACCGCCAACCGGGCCAGCAGCGGGCTCAGCCACTCCTGGGTTGCCACATCGCGACCGCGCGACAGAACCAGGTCACCGGCCACCCAGCTTCCACCTGAGCCGCTAGGTAGCGGCTGCGCTGGACCCGGAACCGCAAACAGGTCCAACACCTCGGCCGACGGAGGCGGCGACGGAGTCCGGAACACCCCCCGAGACTAGGGGCCTTGTCCGATCTCCCCGCGACGAGCCGCCCGCCCCCCTGTGGATAACCGCCGACGTTCGACGGCCCGTTCGACCAGCATGCGGACATGCACTCAGACGTTCCTGACCTGCTCCACCACCTCGGCGGAGTGGCTCGCCGCGCCGCACTGCTCGGCGTCGTCACTCGAGCAGAGTTAGACCGAGCAGTGGCCGCAGGTCTGGTTATCCGTGACGCCCGTGGGGTCTATGCCCTCCCCGGAACCGATGAGGCGCTTCGCCTCGCGGCCCGTCTCGGCGGTGTTCTGTCGCACAGCAGCGCCGCCATCCAGCACGGATGGGGCGCGAAGACGGTGCCTGACAAGCCGCACGTCACGGTGAGCCGTGGCCGTAAGCTGGGACCCGAACGAGCCCTCGTTCATCTGCATCGCGCCGAATTGACCCCCGCCGATCACACCGACGCGGTGACGTCGCAGGCCAGGACGCTGCTGGACTGCCTTCGCTTTCTTCCCGCCGACGAGGCGTTGTGTGTCGCCGATTCGGCCGTTCGTGAAAGCGGTTGTCAGAGACTGATGGAGCAGGTGGCCGAAGCCGCCCGGGGTCCAGGAAGTCGCCAAGCACGCGAAGTCGCCGCCCAAGCCACAGGCTTGGCGGCCAACCCCTTCGAGTCCGTGCTGCGCTCGATCTGTCGCGGTGTGCCCGGCCTAGAGGTGCGGCCACAGGTCACGATCCATGACGACGATTTCTGGGCACGGGCGGATCTCGTCGACGAGCGTCTCCACATCGTCTGCGAAGCGGACTCCTTCGCTTGGCATGGTTCCCGCTCTGCCCTGACCTCGGACGCTCGACGCTATAACCGGATGGTCGTTGCTGGCTGGATCGTGCTCCGCTTCACCTACGAAGACGTGATGTTCCGCCCCGATGAGGTGCGAAAGGTCCTGCGCGCGGCGGTGGCGCTCGCCGAACTACTGACAGAACGGGCCGAAACGGCTCAAAAAGTGGCCTAACAGACACTTCTCCACTGTTGTGTCAGTACTTCGGTCGGTACTCGCTCACCGACGGTCGCGGAACTGGGGGTCGCGACCCTCTGCTCGCGCCGCCGTGGCTTCCTCGAAGTTGTCGGTCAGCAGTCGCAGGTAGAGCTGACCCAGACCCTCAGAGGTCATGTGGGCCTCCAGCGAGGTAGCGGCCAGTCCGGCTTGCAGGGACTTCTTCGTCAACTCGATCCCCGGTTGGGAGAGGCCGGCGATCCGCTCGCCCGTCTCCACCGCTGCCGCCACCACGTCGTCGTGGAGCCCGGTGACCAGGCCGTAGTCCAGCGCCTGTTCGGCCCCCAGATCCCGCCCGGTCAACATCAGGTCAGCGGCCCGCCCGGCACCGATCACTCGGGGCAGCAAGAAGCTGAGACCCAACTCGCTGGCGGTCAGTCCGTTGTTGATCCCCGCAGCGCGGAAGTACGCCGACGGAGCAGCGAGCCGCAGGTCGCAACCGAGGGCCAAACACAACCCGCCCCCGATGGCCGGACCGTTGATCGCAGCGATCAACGGCTGGGGCAACCGACGCATCGTCAGCACCACGTCTTCGAGGACGCCCATCGCTCGCAGCGCGTAGGCCGGCGGCGGCATCCCGGCCAGACCCGGCGGCACGCCCGCGTTCTCCGTATCGGCGCCGGCGCAGAACCCCTTGCCGGCGCCGGTCACCACGACCGCCCGCACCGCCGTGTCGACGCCCACCTCGCGCAACGCCTCGATGAACGGCACCATCACGTCGTAGGCCATCGCGTTCATCCGCTCAGGGCGGTTGAGGGTGATGACCGCAACCGACGGTGTCGGACGGTCGATCAGAACGAAAGGCACGACCCTGCTTCTTAGACGCTCAGCAGCACCGAGGAGCCGTGCCCGAAGAGGCCCTGATTGGCGGTGATGCCCACCTTCGCGCCCTCGACCTGTCGGCCCTCAGCCTGCCCACGCAGCTGCCAGGTCAACTCGCACACCTGAGCCAGCGCCTGGGCGGGGACGGCCTCACCGAAGCACGCCAGACCACCGGACGGGTTGACCGGGATCCGGCCGCCGATCGTGGTGTCGCCGGCACGCAGCAGCGACTCGGCCTCGCCTCGTCCACACAGACCGAGGTCCTCCATCCAGTCCAGCTCCAGCGCGGTCGAGAGGTCGTAGACCTCAGCCACACTGACGTCCTCGGGGCCGATGCCGGCCTCCTCGTAGACGGCGTCCGCGATGGACTCCTTGAAGGTGCGCTCCGGGGTGCCGGCTACGGCACTGGAGTCCGTGGACAGGTTGGGCATGTCCAGAACGGTGTTCGGGAAGGTTGGGGTGACCGTGGAGATTCCTCGGACGCGAACCGCGTTGTTCAGCCCGTGTTTCTTCGCGTACGCCGCGCTGGTGAGCACCACCGCTGCCGCACCGTCGGAGGTGGCACAGATGTCGAGCAGGTGCAGGGGGTCGGAGACCATCGCGCTGGCCAGGACGTCACCCGCCTGGACCTCCTTGCGGTAGCGCGCGTTGGGGTTGCTCAAACCGTGCTTGGAGTTCTTCACCTTCACCGCAGCGAAGTCTTCGCTGGTGGCGCCGTAGAGGTCCATCCGACGACGGGCGTACATCGCGAAGTAGGCCGGGTTGGTCATCCCGAGCAGACGGAAGCGCAACCAGTCGGGGTCGTCCCAGCGCTCGCCGGCGTTGGGGGCCAAGAAGCCCTTGGGCGTGGTGTCGGCACCGACGACCAGGGCGACGTCGCATTGGCCCGCGAGGATGCGCGAGCGAGCGGTGTCGAGGGCCTGTGCGCCGGTGGCGCAGGCGGCGTACGACGTGGCGACGCGGGCGCCGTTCCAACCGAGAGCCTGAGCGAAGGTGGCGCCGGCGACGTAGCCGCCATAGCCGTTGCGGACGGTCTCGCCGCCGACGATCATCTCCACGTCGGTCCACGGGATACCGGAGTCCGCGAGGGCCGCGCGGGCGGCGTGGACGCCGTAGGTGACGAAGTTCTTGCCCCACTTGCCCCAGGGGTGCATGCCGACTCCGGCAACGGTGACGGCGTTCTCTGGAGTGCTGGGGGTGCTCATGCGTCGGCTCCTGTCACGGGCTTCCAGCGCCAGATCAGGCGCTCACCGGTTTCGTCTTCGTAGAGGGTCTCCACCACGAGGTCGACCGACTCGCCCACCTTGAGGTCGTCGGTGCTGACGCCACGCGCTGCTTGGCCGAGCACGACGAGGCCCTCGGGCAACTCAACGGCGACCAGGGCGAAGGGCTCATAGGGATCCGTCGCCGGGATGTACGGCGGCGGCGGCTGGTACTGCGCGTCGGTGTAGGACCAGATCGTGCCGCGGCGAGAAAGCTCGCTGGCCTCGAAGGTCTCGCCGTCGCAGCGGGGGTTTCGGCAGAACGAGTCAGCCGGAACCGGTGGGAAGTACGCCGTGGTGCAGGTCGTGCAGCGCGAACCGATCAGGGCCGGTGCGTCGTCGGTGGTGAACCAGCCTTCGATCGCTGGGGTGGTCGTCGTCATCAAGCGCCTCCGGGCAAAGTAGAACGTGTTCTCACACTACCGTTGATTGTGCCGGACGGATCGGATGATCCCGCTCGTCCGAGGAACGGTCGCTCGGGCGCTTGTTCAGAACGCGATGAGTCGGTTCCGTTCATCGACCAACGCTCGGATCTGATCCTCCACACCCGTTCGCTGGCCGGTCAGGTAGGTGATCATCTGATTCACCCAACCGCCGAGCTCGTTGACCCGTGCGGCCGCGTCGATGATCCGATCCCGCACCGCCCAGTCCGAGAAGATGTTGTCGAACCAAACGTCCATGCCGCGGCTGAGTTCGGTGATCCCGATCCCGCCGACTCCGGCGACACCCACGTCGGCCAACTCGCGCGAGAGATGGACCAGCGCGCCATCGGCCGATCGCATCAACTGCGCGGCCTTATCGATCTTGTCGTATTTCATCATGTCGGTGATGAGCCCACCACCGCCGAAGGTGTCCCAGGACGCCCATGACCGGGCGTTGCCCAACAGCGCGTGCGCCTCGCCCAACCGCGCCGCAGCATGGTGGGCGGCCTGCAGCGCCTCGTCGACCTGTTGCCCCCGCCCCTGGGCAACGCCCATCTCGCGGGCCAAAGCCGTCAGTCGCTCACCAGCCCCGCCGCCGACGCTGAGGAGGAACTGCTCGCGGATCTGCTCCGCCTGGCGGAGTTGGGCCGTGACGTCACCGAGGTCGCGCAGCTGAGCCGCGACGCTCTCGACCTCGCTCTGCGCTCCGCGTAGGCGTTCGCGAGCCTCGGCCACGGCGTACTCAGCTGCTTGTCGCTCGGCTTTCTCGCGCGCGAGGTCGTCCTCGATGTTGCCCGACAACGCCGCCTTGATCCGAGCGAACGAGAAGCTTTCCAACTTCTCCACATCATTGCTCTCCGCAGAAAGCTTCCCCTCGGCCACGGTGACCCTGGCCTGGGCCGCATCTCGGATGCGCTGAGCAGCTTCAGCTTGTTCCGCCAGGCCGGCATGCAGGGTGGACGCCTGTTCGGCTGCGCGGATCTCGGCAATCCCGTCGCTGGGGGTCACGTCGACGCAGCCTCAGGCCTTCGCGAGGAAAGCCAGCAGATCCTGACGAGTCAGGACTCCGATCGGCTTACCGCCCTCCTGCACGAGTACGGCGTCCTCGTGACCCAGCAGCTTGACCGCATCCCGAGCGTCCTCGGTCGAACCGATGGTCGGAAGCGGCGCGGACATGTGGTCCTCTACCGGGTCGGTCAGCTTGGCCGTCCCGGAGAACAGGGCATCGAGCAGGGCTCGGTCCGAGACCGAACCCGCGACCTCCGCAGCCACGATCGGCGGCTCCGCGCGAACGACGGGCATCTGCGAGACGCCGTACTCGCGCAGGATCGCCACCGCCTCGGCGATGGTTTCGCTGGGATGAGTGTGCACGAGTTCAGGCAGCCCGGCGGACTTGCCCCGCAGCACCTCGCCCACTGTCTGGGTGGACGTGTCCTGTCCGGAGTCGAAGCCGTACTGGGCCAACCACTTGTCGTTGAAGACCTTGGTGAGGTAGCCGCGGCCGGAGTCGGGCAGCAGCACCACGATCACCGCGTCCTTGCCCTCAGGGGTGCCGGCCAGTTCGTGAGCGAGCTGCCGTGCGGCGTACGCCGCCATGCCGCAGGAGCCGCCCACGAGCAGGGCCTCCTCGCGAGCGAGGCGGCGGGTGAACGCGAAGGAGTCGGCGTCGGAGACCTCGATGATCCGATCGGCCACCGAGCGGTCGTAGGTGTCGGGCCAGAAGTCCTCGCCGACGCCCTCGACGAGGTAGGGCCGCCCGGTGCCGCCCGAGTAGACCGAACCGGCCGGGTCAGCACCGATGACCTGGATGTCGGGGTTCTGCTCCTTGAGGTAGCGCCCGGTGCCGCTGATCGTGCCGCCGGTGCCCACTCCGCAGACGAAGTGGGTGACCTTGCCGTCGGTCTGCGCCCAGATCTCCGGGCCGGTGGTCTCGTAGTGGGAGCGCGGGTTGTGCGGGTTGGAGTACTGGTCGGGCTTCCAGGCGCCCGGCTGGGAGGCCAGACGGTCCGAGACGTTGTAGTAGGAGTCGGGGTGCTCCGGGGCCACGGCGGTGGGACAGACCACGACCTCGGCGCCGTAGGCCTTCAGGACGTTGCGCTTGTCCTCGCTGACCTTGTCGGGGCACACGAAGATGCAGTGGTAGCCCTTCGCCTGAGCCACCATCGCCAGTCCGACGCCGGTGTTGCCCGAGGTCGGCTCGACGATCGTTCCGCCCGGCTGCAACTCACCCGATGCCTCCGCCGCTTCGATCATGCGGGTGGCGATGCGGTCCTTCACCGACCCACCGGGGTTGAGGTACTCGACCTTCGCCAACACCAAGGGGGCGTTCTCCGGGCTCTCCACCTCCTCGGCGAGGTCCAGGGTCCGCTTGAGTTGGAGCAGCGGAGTGTTGCCGATCAGGTCCAGGAGTGAGGTGACGTACTGCACTCCCCCAATGTAGGCGCTCACGAGGGCGAGTGCCGCAAGCAGGGGCGATAGAGGCCGCTCAGGACGAGACTGACGAACGTGGGCTCGACCTAGCTCTACCCACCAGTAGGGTGGCCACGTGGGCAGAGAAGGAGCGGCACGCAAGCTGGCAGCAGCTGCGGCATACGGCGGGGGTGGACTGTCCCTGGTCGGCGGCGCGCTCTACGGCCTACTCACCGCCGAGGCCAAACTAGCTC
>CBDTZB010000011.1:0-15406 GCA_965364795.1 uncultured Nocardioides sp. | reverse complement strand
CACACTAACCCCGCATACGCCGGGAGCGCATGAAAATTTTGTGAGCCTTAGGTCTGCACGGGGAGACTCAGCCGCTCGCGCCGAACTGCTCCACGCGAATCGTGGTCGCCCGCACACCTACCTCGCCCAGAAGTCGGGTGGCGTAGGAGGCGAAGCCGACCGATCCGCAGACGTAGGCGCGTTCGACGCCTTCGGCCAGGCCAAGAAGTTCCTCCGGGTACGGCGGAGCCGCGACCCGGCTTCCGAGGTTCTGGCGGGTTAGGGCCACGAAGGCGCCGTACGTCAGCAGTTCCTCGGCGTAGGGCAACTCCGCAAGCGACCGGCCGACCGCTACGACCCTGAGCCGATCGGTCATCCCTAGCCGAGTGGCGTAGCGCGTCATCGCCACGATGGGTACGACGCCGCTGCCGCCGGCCACGCAGATGGCCGGGACGTCTCCGGTCCAGGTGAACCATCCACCGATGGGGCCGCGCACCTCGAGGACGTCATCGACGCGCACCTCGTCGTAGAGGAAGCCGGACACCTCGCCGTCGGGGAGGCATTCGATCATCAACTCGATCAGCGGATCGGCCGGATCGGAGGCGACGGAGTAGGACCGTTGCGCGGTGTAGTCGTCAGGAGCGCGCAGGCGCACCACGTAGTGCTGGCCCGGCAGGTGGTCCTGCCGGTTCGCGACCTCAAGTCGCAGCCGAACCAGGCCGTCCCCGCGCGGGCCCTCCAACCGATCGACGGCCGCGACGCGAGCGGTGGTCCACGCGGTCTCAGCGAGCTCAGAGGGAGGCGATGCTTCGCTCACGCATCACCCTGGTAGCGCTGCTCCAGCCACGGGTCGCCCCGATCGTGATAGCCGGCCTGCTCCCAGAAACCGGGTCGGTCGGTCTCCATTACCTCCAGGCGGGAGACCCACTTGGCGGACTTCCAGAAGTACAGATGCGGCACCAACAGCCGCAGGGGGCCGCCGTGTTCGGTGGTCAGAGGCTTCCCGTCCGCCTCCCACACGACCCAGGCCTTGCCCCCGGTGAGGTCATCCAAGGGAATGTTCGTGGTGTAACCCGACGTCGAGTGCGCCATCACGAAGCCCGCTTGTGGGAGAGGAGGCGCCGCGGCGAGCAGGGAGTCCACGCTCACGCCCGTGAAGGTCATGTCGAACTTGCTCCACGTCGTCACACAATGGATGTCGCCGGAGTAGGCCGAACCCGGCAGCGCACGGAGCTCCGACCAGGTCCACGAGGCCGGTTCGGCGACCAGCCCGTCCACGCGCAGCGACCAGGAATCTCGATCGACAGCAGGCGTCGCCTCCGCGGTCAGGGTGGGCCAGTCATCCCCGGTGTCGAACTGTCCCGGCGGAAGACGATCCGCCCTCGTAGTACGGGCCTGCCTGCGGTCTGCCCGGCCGGTGAAACCCCTGGTGATCGGCATAGGCAAGAGTGTCTCAGGTGTCCGGCAGCTGAGGCGAAGCGCGTGATGAGCGCGATTCGGGAAGCGCGCACCTGCATGGGTGGGTTTAACTGACATTAGGTATCTATCAAGGAGTTCCACTGATGAATCTCCATATTTCTCGCCGAGTCATGCTTTCCGGCACCGGTGTCGGCCTCGGCGCTGCCTTCCTGGCGGCCTGCGGCTCCGATTCGCAGACCGGCGCCAGCGGTGGTGGATCCGGCGGGGTTCCGACCCTGACGATTTCGGCCATTCCCGACCAGGACCCTGAGCTTCTCAACCGCCTCTACGGTTCGGTGGCCGAGCGGTTCGCCGCAGTCACCGGCGGCAAGGCGACGTACACCCCGCTGACCGACTACCCCGCGGTGGTGCGGGCCTTCGAGGTCGGGGACATCTACATCGCCTGGATGGGCGGACTCACCGGGGTGCAGGCCCGCTCCCGCGTAGCTGGCTCCCAGGCGATCGCCCAGCGCGACATCGACGCCGAGTTCACCAGCATCTTCATCGCCAACAAGTCCGCCAAGCTCCAGCCCGTCAGCGACGTGGCCGGACTGAGCGAGATCAAGGGCAAGACCTTCACCTTCGGCAGTGACACCTCGACCTCGGGGCGGTTGATGCCGCAGTACTTCCTGGATCAGGCCGGTGTCTCGCTGGATGACCTCAAGGGCAAGCCGGGTTTCTCCGGTTCCCATGACGCCACCATCGAAGCGGTGGCCGCCGGCAGCTTCGAGGTCGGTGCGGTCAACTCACAGGTATGGCGGTCCACCGTGGAGGCCGGCGAACTCGACGTCAGCGATGTTGTGGTTCTGCTCGAAACCCCCGGCTACGCGGATTACCACTGGTTGGTGCGGCCCGATCTGGATGACGTCTTCGGCGCCGGCGCGCAGGACAAGGTCGCGCAGATGCTCTTCGACCTCGACATCAATGACGCCGAGGACGCGAAGATCCTCGAGCTTTTCGGTGCCGAGTCATTCATCCCGACCGAGAACTCGAACTACGACCAGATCGAGGCCGTGGCCAGCGAAGTCGGTCTGCTGGCGTGAGTGACGCCGCGGTCGTCCAGCTCGAGGGGGTGGGTCTCCGGTACGGCGCCACCTGGGCGTTGCGCGACCTGAACCTCTCCATCGGGCCGGGTGAATACGTGGCCCTGCTGGGACCCAGCGGTGCGGGCAAGAGCACCCTGTTGCGTCTGTTGAACGGCTCCCTGGCTCCCACCGAGGGCAGGGTCACCGTGTTGGGGGAGGACCTCGCCGCCCTCACCACGCGAGCCCGTCGGGTTCTGCAGCGACAGATCGGCCTCATCCACCAGGATCTGCACCTGATCGAGCAGGTGCGGGTGATTCACAACGTCAACGCCGGACGGCTCGGTGATTGGAGCCTCCCGCAGTCGATCTGGTCGTTGATCTGGCCGCAGGAGCGGGAGTCCTCGCGCGCTGCCCTCGAACGGGTCGGTCTCGGCTGGGCGCTCTACGAGCACACCGCCCGGCTTTCAGGCGGCGAGCGACAGCGCGTGGCGATCGCTCGGGTGCTGATCCAGAATCCGGATCTCGTGCTGGCCGACGAACCCGTGGCCAGCCTCGACCCGTCCCGTTCCAGTGAGGTGCTCGCTCTGTTGCGGCAGGACGACCCACGTCACAGCCTGGTCGTGAGCCTCCACCAACCTGAGTTGGCTCGCCAACACTGCACACGCGCCATCGGCCTACGCCACGGCCAGATGGTCTTCGACCGTCCAGCCGAGACCCTCAACGAGGACCACCTCGGCGAACTCTACGAAGTGGTCTGAGTCGTGAGCGCCCGATGAGCACGCCAGTTCTGGACCGCGATCTCGAACGACCCGAGATCCGACCGGCGCTCCCACCACGCACCACCGGTCGCAGCGTGGCGGTTCGGCGGGGGGTCGGGCTCGCCGTGGTGGTGCTGCCTCTGGCGTGGGCGATGTGGCGTTCCCTGGGGGGCGACACCGCAGTGATCAACGTCGGCGGTTCCAAGGTGCTGGGACGGCTCTTCGCCGGGATCCTCGAGCCGAACCTGGACCCGGACTTCCTCCGCATCGTCTTCGACGCCTCGGTCACCACGATCCTCTTCGCGGCCCTCGGGACGGCCGGAGCGTTGGTCATCGGAGCCTTCGGCGGGTTGGTGCTCAGCGACGCCGTGTGGGAGCGACCGGACTTCTGGCCGCTGCGCATCGTGCGTGCTGCGGTGCGTGGCCTTCTGGTCACCGTGCGAGCGATTCACGAGATCGTCTGGGCTCTTCTGCTGGTCACCGTGATGGGGCTGGACCCGTTGGTCGCAGTACTGGCGATCGCGCTGCCGTTCGGCGCGCAGACGGCACAGGTCTTCGGAGACAGCCTCGACAACGCGCCCCGAGCGGGGTTGCTGGCGCTGCGGCAGGCCGGGGCGCGACCCGCTGCTGCGGTGGCCTACGGGCTGCTGCCAGCCGCGCGAGGGGTGCTGACGTCGTACTCCTTCTACCGCTTCGAGTGCGCCATCCGCTCGGCCGTGGTCCTGGGGTTCGTTGGCGTCGGCGGACTCGGCCAGGAACTCACCGTCAGCCTGCAGTCCCGCAACTGGGATGAGGTGTGGGTGCTGATCGGCGCGGTGCTGCTGATCTCGGCCGCTATCGACTCGTGGAGCAGTTGGGTACGCCGTGACCAACAGGTGAACTCCTGCTCGGACTGGTCCGCGGGGACCGAAGCAGCCGAGCCCCCCGAAACCACCGGAACGGTTACGACCCGGCGCACCGTGGTCCGGACCGGACGCCGCTGGTCGTCCTGGTCGGTCATCCTGGTGCTTCCGCTGCTGGTCTACTCGTGGGTCGCTTCGGGGGTCTCTCTGGCGGGGCTCACCTCCGAGCGCACCAGAACCGAGACCGTGCGTCTTTTTGAGGATCTGTGGCCGCCGGCCATGCCGCCCGAAGGCAGTTCCGTGGTCATCGAAGCCGTTCTGGACACCGTGGCCATGGCCGTTGTGGCCATGCTCGTTGCGGTGCTGTTCACCGCCCTACTCGCGCCTCTGGCCATGCGCCCCGCGACCACGGACGGTCATCGAGGCGGCGTGCTGAACCGGGTGCCGCGCTACGTCGGCTGGGCGGGGGCGCGCGTCGTGCTTCTGGTGCTGCGGTCGATTCCCCCGACGGTGTGGGCGATCTTGGCGTTGTTCGTCTTCTTCCCCGGCATCATCCCCGGCGCCATCGCGTTGGGGCTCTACACCGGCGGCATCCTGGGGCGCCTGGTCTCGGAGGCTTGGGAGAGTCAGAGTCGAAACTCCATGCTGGCGCTGCGTTCGGCAGGGGTCCGCGGTCGAGTTGCCGGAGTGGTGGCGATGGGGCCGCCTTCTGCTCATCACCTGATCACCTACACGCTGTACCGCTTCGAGATCTGCATCCGTGACACCGCTGTGGTCGGCGTCGTGGGCGCGGCTGGTCTCGGGCGGGTGCTCTTCGACCAACTGAACGTCTTCCGGTTCGAGGCCGTGGCCACCCTGCTAATCGCATCGGTGCTGATCAGCCTCGCGAGCGAGCAGGTGTCCCGGGCACTGCGGCGCTACCTACGAGCCTGACCTGAACAGCCCCAGCCAACACCGCACCCTGAATTCCCAACAGAGGAGAAATCGATGAGGGATCTACAGAAGAAACCGCCACCTGAGGCGGCGATCGAGGATCAACCGCGCCTCAACCCCTGGATGCTCGCGGTCTTCCGGGTGATCATCGCGTTCTTGTGGATCGAGAACTCCCAGTGGAAGCGACCACCGGAGTTTTCCTCGCTCCGCAGCTTCACCGAGGACGCCGTCGACCACCCGGTCTTCCCGCCGTTCTCCTTCATCGTGGAGAACGTTGTCCTGCCGAACTTCCAGCTCTTCGGGTGGATGGTCCTGATCACCGAAGCCGCCCTCGGCGCCTTCCTGCTGGTCGGCCTCTTCACCCGGTTCTGGGCGCTGGTGGCGATCGGTCAGACGTTGGCCATCGCGATGTCCCAACTCAACGCCCCCGACGAATGGGAGTGGGCCTACTACCTGATGCTGGCCGCCCACATCGGCATCTTCGCTACGGCCGCCGGTCGTAGTTATGGGCTGGACGGTCTGTTGCGCCCGCTGTGGTCGAAACAGGCCCGAGCCGGCAGCAGACTTGCGCCGTGGCTGTTGAGGGCATCATGAGTACCCGTCCGTACGACCGTGGCGCCATGCTCCTCGGAGCCGGTGCCCTGCTCAGCGTGCTGTTCACCTTCACGACCAGCAGCAACAACAACTTCGTGTCCGTGGGCAGTTTTGGAGTCATCGTGCTGATCGTCCTGGGAGGCGCAGCCCTCGCGGCCGGAGTGACCAGCAAGCCCACGATCGCCATGGCGGCCGGGGCGCTCTTCGTGGTCGAAGCGCTCGTGCTCTTCGCCGTGATTCCGTTCGGCCTCGACAGCGTGCGGTCGAGTGACTCGTTCTTCTACGCCCAGGCGTCGACCATGTCGCTCTACGGCGGGTTGGGCATCGGACTGCTGGTCGTGGGATATCTGGGGCGGACCTACCCCGACGGCGTCGACTGAGCGGCCAGCGCCGGTCTCACCGGGTAGGGCCCCGGTGGGATTCGGTGGGGTTCGGTGCTGAAGTGTCGGTGGCGGATGGTGAGGTGAACCCATGCCGAGTCCGAACTATCACCTCGCCGCACCGCCGAAGGCCAGCGTCGCGCCGGTTCTCGACGAGCACCAACAACGCGTCGTGGATCACCCCGGCGGGCCTCTGCTGGTGTTGGCGGGCCCTGGCACCGGCAAGACGACCACGCTGGTCGAAGCGATCGTCGACCGCGTCGAGAACAGAGGTGCTCGCCCCGATCAGGTGCTAGCCCTCACCTTCTCCCGCAAAGCGGCGGAGCAACTACGCGATCGGGTGACCTCCCGGTTAGGGCTGACCACGGCCACCCACCTGGCCTCGACCTTCCACTCGTTCGCTTACGGCCTCATCCGGGCCTACGCGCCCGCCGATCTCTACGAGGGACCGCTGCGGTTGCTCAGTGCCCCCGAGCAGGATGTGGTGATCCAGCAACTGCTGGAGGTCACCCCCGAATCGGTCCGATGGCCCGACTCCCTCAAACACGCCATCGGCACCCGAGGCTTCGCCTCCGAGGTCCAGTCGGTGCTGTCCCGGGCCCGGGAGAAGGGTCTGGAAGGGCCCGACCTCATTGACCTGGGCCAGGTGCATGAACAGCCGGCGTACGTCGCGGCAGGACTCTTCCTCGATCAGTACCTCACGGTCTTGGACAGCCTCGGAGCCGTCGACTACTCCGACCTGATCCGACGAGCCGCTCACGTCGCGGAGGAGCACAGGGAGGAGTTGCGGCGCCGCTTCCAGCACGTCTTCGTCGACGAGTACCAAGACACCGACCCCGGGCAGGTCGCACTCCTACGGGCGATCTGCGGAGACGGCCGAGATCTGGTGGTCGTCGGAGATCCGCACCAGTCCATCTACGCCTTCCGTGGTGCAGAGGTTCGGGGGATCCTGGAGTTTCCAGAAACCTTCACCCAGGTGAGCGGTGAGCGGGCGCCCGTGGCGGTCCTCGGGGTGACGCGTCGCTTCGGCCCGCACCTCCTCCTGGCCGCCCAGCGGGTCGCCTCGAGGTTGCCGTTGCCGCCCGGGCTGGACGAGGAGACTCGCGCCGGGTTCGTCGCGCCGCGCAGCGAGAACCCCGTGCAGGGTCAGGTCGAGACGATCACCTTCGACACCGACCGCGCCGAAGCCGAGCACATCGCCGACCTTCTGCGAAGGGCCCACCTCGAAGACGGGATCGCCTGGTCGGACATGGCGGTGCTGGTGCGGTCGGGGAGGTCCACGCTGCCCGGCCTGCGCCGCGCACTCTCCGGGGCCGGCGTTCCGGTCGACGTCGCACGCGACGACACGCCTCTGGTGGAAGAACCTGCCGTCCGCACACTGGTGAGCGCGCTGGAGACCGTCCTCCACCTCGAGGAGGAGGACGCTGGCGCGTCTGGTTACCTCGACACCGACACGGCGCACACGTTGCTCCAGTCCCCGTTGGCCGGCCTCGACGCCTCCGACATTCGAGTCCTTGCCCGCACGCTTCGGGCCGCCGAGAAGGCGTGGGCCGCAGACTCGGGGGAGACCCCCCGCAGTTCGCCGGAGTTGCTGCGGGTGGCTGTCCTGGACCCGGCTTCGCTGGGCTTGACGGCCAGCCACCCGGATGGTCCGGTGCGCCGAGCTGTCGCGCTGTCGGGGCTGCTGTGGCACGCCCACGAGCTGTTGGTCTCCGGTGCCGCCAGTGACGAGGTGCTGTGGCATCTGTGGAACGGCACGAGTTGGCCCACCCGGCTGCTCGCCGCAAGCGGTCGGGCAGGCCAGGGAGGGCTGGCTGCGCACCGAGATCTCGATGCGGTCTGTGCGTTGTTCGACGAGGCCGCCCGCATCGAGGACCGTCGTGGGCACACCGGACTCGACACCTTCCTCGCCACGTTGGTCGCCCAACAGATTCCCGCCGACACGTTGGCCGAGCAGGGCATCCGTGGTGACTGCGTCCGCCTCCTCACCGCCCACCGCGCCAAGGGCCTGGAGTGGAAACTGGTCGTGGTGGCGCACGTTCAGGAGGAGGGCTGGCCGGATCTGCGCCGTCGGACCTCGCTGCTGCAGGCCGATCGGATCGGTGCGGACGATCTGGTCTCCGCGCCCACCACTCGGGAGTTGTTGGCCGATGAGCGCCGACTCTTCTACGTCGCCTGCACCCGGGCCGCTCAACGGCTGGTCGTGACCGCGGTCGCCTCGCAGGATCCGGACGGTGAGCAGGTCTCCCGCTTCCTCGCCGAGCTCGGCGTGCGAGCCCAGCACGTGTCGGGACGACCGCGCCGGCCGCTGTCGCTGGCAGGGCTGGTCGCCGAGCTGCGACGCACCGCCGCGAACACCGACGTCTCTGACGACCTGCGAGCGGCGGCAGCGCGCAGACTCGCCCACCTCACCCTCGAACACCGGGCCGGCCGGGTGCGGGTCTCCGGTGCCGATCCCGTCAACTGGTGGGGCACCCGCGGGTTGAGCCAAGCGGAGTCACCCCTGCGCTCCCCGGAGGATCCGGTGTTGATCAGCGCGAGTGCGCTGACCAGTCTCGAACAGTGCCCGACCAAGTGGTTCTTGGAGTCCGAGGCGGGTGGCGTGCGTGGGTCCACTCAGGGGCAGGGCTTCGGGAACGTCGTCCACGCGCTCGCCGACCGGGTGGGCCGAGGCGAGCTTGCCCCTGGCCCCGGACTCATCGACGACCTGATGACCCACGTGGATCAGGTCTGGGAGCAAATTCCCTTCCGCACCCCCTGGTCCGGTGATCGCGAACGAGCCGAGGTTCGCGCTGCGCTCAGCCGCTTCCTCGACTGGCACCAGCGTGGTGACGCACGTGAGGTCATCGGCACGGAGCGTCGGATCACCGCCAACGTCGACCTTCCCAACGGCGAGCAGGTGGTGCTGCACGGTTACGCCGACCGCTTGGAGATGGACGCGGAGGGTCGGGTGGTGGTGATCGACCTCAAGACCGGCAAGTACCCGCCGACCGAGAAGGACACGTTGGTGCATCCGCAGTTGGGGCTCTATCAACTGGCGGTCGAGAACGGCGCCGTCGACGACGTGCTGCCTCAGGGTGCGCAGTCCGGGGGAGCGGAGTTGTGGCAGTTGCGCCACGAGACCCGCAAGAAGCTGAAGGTGCAGCGACAGGAGCCACAGGAGCCCGACGAGGAAGGTGTGCGCCCCATCGAACGACAACTCATGAATGCTGCGGCAGCGCTGCGGAACGAGACCTTTCCGGCTCGTCCCGGTTCGCATTGCGACCACTGTGACTTCCAGCGACTGTGCCCGGCGCAGAACTCAGGGACGGTGCTCTCATGATGCGGATCGACACTCCGGAGGACCTGCAGAAGGTCATGAAGGCGGAGTTCACCGTCAGCCCCCAGCAGTGGGAGGCAATCCGCGCTCCCTTGGAGCCAGCGGTGGTGATCGCCGGCGCCGGTTCGGGCAAGACCTCCCTGATGGCTGCCCGGGTGGTCTACCTCGTGGTGACCGGTCAGGTGGCTCCGGAGGAGATCCTCGGACTGACCTTCACCACGAAGGCGGCCAGCGAGCTGCTGCACCGCGTCCGCGAAGCTCTCGATGCCGCGGGCCACGGTCCTCGGCGCGACGTGAACGGTGACGCGGGGGAGGAGGAGACGGTCGAGCCGGTGGTGCTCACCTACAACGCCTACGCCTCGGCTCTGCTCTCCGAGCACGGGCTTCGTATCGGCCACGAGCCCGACACCCGCGTGATGGCCGACGCCTCGCGCTATCAGCTTGCGGCCCGTGTAATCAACCAGCACACCGGTTCGGTGCGAGAGCTGTCGGACCACCCGAAGACGGTCATCCAATACATCCTCAAACTCGACGCGGCACTGTCCGAGCATCTGACTACCCCTGAGGCGCTGGCGACCTTCGATGAGGACGTGCGCCGTCGCTTCGCCGAGGGGCTGGCCGACGCCCCCGCCAGCGTCCAGTACAAGGTCAACCACGCTTTGGACCGGCGTGAAGAAGCGATGCGCCTCGTTGTGGAGTACCGCCGCCTCAAACAACGCCTCGGGCTCATGGACTTCTCCGACCAGATCGCCTCGGCGGCCCGCCTCGCGCAGGAGCATGACGTTGTTGGCGAGTCCGAACGGACCCGCTACCGCGTGGTGCTGCTTGATGAGTACCAAGACACCTCGGTGGGACAGGCGCTGATGCTGCGCCGACTGTTCCCTGACGGTCATGCGGTGATGGCGGTCGGAGACCCCAACCAGGCCATCTACGGCTGGCGTGGCGCCTCAGTCTCGAACATCCTGCGGTTCGGTGAGGATTTCCCCAACTCCGACGGCCGGCCGGTGGCGAGATTTTCCCTCACGGTCAACCGCCGCTCCGACGCCCGGATCTTGGAGGTGGCTAACGCCCTCGCCGCGCCCCTCTACGCCGAGTTCGATCAGGTCGAACGCCTCGAGTCCGGCACCTCCACCCCCGGTGTGGTCGACACGATCGTTCACGAGTCATACGCCGAAGAACTCGTCTGGTTGGCCAACGAGGTGCGCTCGGCCCACGATTCCGGGCTCACAGCCTGGGGTGAGATCGGGGTGCTGGTCCGCAACAACGCTCACGCGGCCGACGTCTTCGATGCGCTGGCCGCTGCCGACATCCCGGTGGAGATCGTGGGTCTTTCCGGACTCCTGCGGTTGCCGGAGGTCAGCGACGTGTTGGCCACGCTGACCCTGATCAACGACCTCACCGCCAACGGTGAGCTCCTGACGTTGTTGAACGGTCCTCGGTGGGCCGTGGGTCCACGTGACCTCGCCCTGCTCGGGGCCCGGGCCAACGAGTTGGCTGGTGGGCGTCGCAGGGGGGAGTCGGTCCCGCTCGAGGAGGAGCTGGCCCATGCGGTCGCCGGTGCCGACCCGGCCGAGATTGTGGCCCTCAACGACGCCCTGGACGACCCGGGTGACCGTCCCTACTCCCCAGAGGGGCGGGAGCGCTTCGCACTCCTCGCGGCCGAGCTTCGAGAGTTGCGCTCGCACGCCGGTGAGCCGTTGCTCGACCTGGTTCGGCGCATCGTGGACACCTGCGGGATCGACACTGAGTTGGCTTCCTCGGCCAGTGAGGCCGCTCGGGCCCGGCGCGAGAATCTCGATCTGTTCGTGAAGGCGGTCGCAGACTTCCAGGCCGTGGACGGCACCGTCAGCCTGACCTCTTTGCTCGCCTGGCTCACCGCTGAGGACGAGTTGGGTGAGGGGCTGGACATCGCGACTCCTTCAGAGTCGGACTCAGTCAAACTCCTCACCGTCCACCGCTCGAAGGGACTCGAATGGGATGTGGTCTTCCTGCTCGGGGTCTGCGACCAGAAGTTCCCCATCAAGAAGAGCCGGGGACTGTGGCCGGAGAGGCTGGATCTGTTGCCCACCCCGCTGCGGGGGGACAGCCGTGACCTGCCGGCGCTGATTAGTCACACGCGCGAGGGGTTGAAGCAACTCAAGGAGGACAACACGGTCCACGAAGCGACCGAGGAGCTGCGCCTGGGCTACGTCGCCTTCACGCGAGCCCGGCACCGGTTGATCGTCTCCTCTCATGTGTGGGTGGAGGGACGCAAGGGTGGGCTGGGTCCCTCGGCGTACCAGGAGACGGTCCGGGAGGTGCTGAAGTCCTGGGATGTCGCCCCGCTGGGGTGGCGGGATCGGCCGACGAAGGAGGACGCTAATCCGTTGCTGAGCCAGACCGCCGAATACCCC
Organism: uncultured Nocardioides sp.; assembly: GCA_965364795.1. Lineage (GTDB taxonomy): Bacteria > Actinomycetota > Actinomycetes > Propionibacteriales > Nocardioidaceae > Nocardioides. The sequence continues at coordinate 3,725 of CBDTZB010000011.1, read as the reverse complement.
TGGCCGGTGACGGAACGGACCGCTGAGGCTCTGCGCCGGCGTGAGGCCGCCGAGTTGGTGACCGCAGCGATTGACGATGGCTCGGCTGTCGACCTGGGCCAGGACGAGGAGCCGGTCGACCTGGTCGACCAGGCACTAGTGACCGAGTGGGATGAGGAGTTGGGGCACCTATTGGCCGAGGCGCGTCGTCAACGGTCCACGGACGTGACCGTCCCGCGTCCCTCGAGTCTGTCCGCCACCTCGCTCCAGAAGTTGCGGGATGATCCGAACCGGTTCGCTCGCGATCTGGTCCGTCCGATGCCGCGGCAGCCGTCCCCTGCCGCCAGATTCGGAACGCTCTTCCACGCCTGGGTGGAGCAGCGCTTCGGGCAGATCCCGCTGCTGGATCCTGATGAGCTGCCGGGCCGCGGGGATGTCGGAATCGACGACTACGACGACCTGCGTGCGCTGATCGAGCGCTTCGAGGCGGGACCGTTCGCCGAACGGGTTCCGCTCGCCGTGGAGGCGCCGTTCGCGATGGTGTTGGCCGGCCAGGTCGTCCGCGGGATGATCGATGCGGTCTACCGTGATCCTTCTCCGGCGGGGGAGGGGTACCTCCTGGTGGACTGGAAGACCAGTCGCGTGCAGAACTCCGACCCGTGGCAGTTGGCGATCTACCGGGTGGCCTGGGCCGAGTTGCAGGGCGTCCCGATCGAGCGGGTGCGAGCCGCCTTCTACTACGTACGCAGCGGTGAACTGGTTGAACCCGCTGATCTCCCCGACCGGGCAACGCTCGAGGCGCCGTTGACGGCGACCGACGACAGGTTTTGAAAACGATCGAGGCTTCCACCGCCCGGGCAGTAGCGTGAAGACGTGATGAATCCGGGCGGACCACTGACTCCGCATCTCGCTCTGACCCAGGATCCCCAGGACCGGATAGCCATCCGACGCAAGGACCCGGTGTGGTTGGACACGGCGTGGGCCGACCCACAGACCAGGGTGCTGGTCGTCTCTGGAACCCGCATCCGGCCCCACGATCAGGGAGTGGCCTGGACGGATCCGAACCACGCTCCGGAGGGCATCCGGGTGCTCCTCGGGGAACGTCGCGGCGCGACGTACTTCGCCGTGATCACCGGGCCTGAACTCGCTCGTTCTGAGTCCGGGTGGGTGCCTCTGAGGGGGCTGTTGCCGTTGCTGCAGTCCGAGCAGGAAGGTTCTGCGCCGCTCCTGCTGCATGCCCTCGGCTTGGCGGAGTGGCACTGGGCCACTCGTCACTGTCCCCGGTGTGGCGCGCCGCTGGCGGCACGCGCCGCGGGCCATGAACTGGTCTGCACGGCGTGTGCTCGCACCCAGTTCCCCCGGACCGACCCCGCCGTGATCATGCTCATCACCGACGGCGAGCCGGGCAGCCCCTCCGAGCGTTGCCTGCTGGGGCGACAGTCGGTCTGGCCACAGGGTCGCTTCTCGACTCTCGCCGGCTTCTGTGAACCGGGGGAGACGCTCGAGGACGCCGTACGCCGCGAGGTTTTCGAGGAGGTCGGTGTCGTGGTGGGCGAGGTCGGCTACCAGGGCAACCAGCCCTGGCCGCTGCCGGCCAGCCTGATGCTGGGCTTCTTCGGACGCGCAGCCGACCTACTCGGCGCAGCCGACATCCGGGTCGACCAGGACGAGATCGAGGAGGCCCGCTGGTTCACTCGAGCCGAGATGATGTCCGAGGCCCGGGCGGGCACGATCGCTCTACCCGGAGGCGTCTCGATCAGCCGTTCGCTGATCGAGCAGTGGTTCGGCGAACCGCTGCCCGGGCACTGGTGACCATCCCGGCGAGTGGACTACGCGAGTGCGGCGATCTTCTTCTGCACCTGCTTGACCGAAGGGTTCGTCTGGGTGTCCCCGTCGCTGTAGACCAGCGTGGGGACGGTGCGGTTGCCCTTGTTGGCGGCCTCGACGATCCCGGCGGACTCGGGGTGCTCATCGATGTCGATCTCCGTGTAGGTGATGCCCTCCTGAGCCAGCTGGCTCTTGAGGCGACGGCAGAATCCGCACCAGGATGTGGTGTACATCGTGAAAGAACTCATCTAGGGGTGTCCCCTCCTGCGTCTAGGGTCAGGTCGTCGCCCAGACTGGGCGGCCTGATCGTTCCAACCGCCCGATGTCAGGAGTTGTTCCCGTGAGTGAGATCGACCCCTCAGCGCTGTTGGCGGGGCTGGACCCTGAGCAACGCCAGGTGGCGCAGGCGCTGCGCGGGCCGGTGCGGGTTCTGGCCGGGGCCGGCACCGGCAAGACCAGGGCGATCACTCACCGGATCGCCTACGGAGTCGCGACGGGCGTCTACGTCCCGAGCGAGGTGCTCGCAGTCACCTTCACGACGCGGGCAGCGGGCGAGATGCGCGGCCGGTTGCGGTCCCTAGGAGCCGGCGGCGTCCAGGCGCGCACCTTCCATGCCGCAGCGCTAAGGCAACTCCGCTATTTCTGGCCGCACGTCCACGGCACCGAGTTGCCGACCTTGACCGAGTCGAAGATCCCCCTCATCGCTCTGGCAGCCAGGCGGTTGCGGATCAGCGTCGACCAGGCCAAGCTGCGCGACCTCGCCTCTGAGATCGAGTGGGCCAAGGTGAGCAACGTCCATCCCGACACCTACCCCGAGAAGGCCACCTCACGCGGCCGCTCGGTGACCGGTGTCGAACCCGAGGTCGTCGCCCGCGTGCTCGCGGGCTACGAAGAGGTCAAGCGCGGCCAGGGCCGGATGGATATGGAGGACGTGCTCCTCCTGACAGCGGGGGTCCTGGCCGAGGACGAACGGGTGGCCGCTCAGGTCCGCCGCCAATACAAGTGGCTGGTGGTGGATGAGTTCCAGGACGTCTCCCCGCTCCAGTCGGCTCTGCTGGATCTGTGGCTCGGTGGCCGGGACGAGATCTGCGTGGTCGGGGACCCCGCCCAGACGATCTACACCTTCGCGGGTGCCAACGCCGACTATCTGCGTCAGTTCCCGACGAAGTTCGCGAACACCACCTCGATCGAGTTGGTGCGCAACTACCGCTCGACGCCGCAGATCATCGACGGGGCCAACAAGTTGTTGGCCGGCTCCTCGAGCCAGAGCGTCCGCCTCCAGTCACAAAGGTCCGCGGGGGCAGAGGTGACGTTTGCTGGTCGACCTGACGAGGTCGCCGAGGCCACCATGGTCGCCGGACGCATCGCCGAGTTGCGGAGCCAGGGGAGGGCACTGAGTGAGGTTGCGGTGCTGTTCCGGATCAACGCTCAGTCCGAGACCTACGAAGAGGCGCTGACCGACCGCGGCATCCCCTACGTCGTGCGGGGAGCGAAGCGATTCTTCGACCGACCCGAGGTGCGTGAGGCGATCACCCGGATCCGCGGATCCGCGCGATCGGGCGAGGGGGGCCGGCTCGGAGACGAGTTGGCCGATGTCGTGCGAGACACCCTCGCCGGGATGGGCTGGACGCCGGACCCGCCCACCAGTCGCGGTCAGACGCGCGACCGCTGGGAGTCCTGGCAGGCCCTGGTCAGCCAGGCCGAGGCCTTCGCCGCCGCCGGGGCACCCTCCGGCGCGAGCGACCCAGATCTCGACGCCTTCGTCGACGACCTCGATCGTCGAGCCACCGAGCAGCACGCACCAACCGCAGAGGGGGTGACTCTCTCGACCTTCCACAGCGCCAAGGGCCTGGAGTGGGACTCCGTCTTCCTGGTGGGGCTCCAGGACGGCACCGTCCCGCTGGTGTACGCCGACACCC
>CBDTZB010000010.1:0-15739 GCA_965364795.1 uncultured Nocardioides sp. | reverse complement strand
CGCCTGCCCCGGCCCCGGCTCAGCCCGCTGTGGCGGTGCCCGAACCGACCGACGCTGGTGAGCTCGACGCTGCTGCTGCGCTGCGTGACCGCGTGGCTCAGGCTGCTCCGGCGGCCGAGGTCCCGGTTACCGTCCCCACTGCGGCTCCGGCCCCGGCGCCGGTCGTCCGCCCGATCGAGCTGGACGACATGGACCTGTCCCAGCTCTGATCCACCCCCGCCGCGGGCCGTCGTTCACTGGAGCGGCGGCCCGCAGCCGTACCACGAGAGGAGACTGCCGTGGCAGCCACGAAAGAGAAGCACCTCGTCACCGCGATACGCCGCGCGGTGCTGGAGAAGTATCCGGACGTTTGGACGTTCAAGGTGGTCGGACACCCATACCAAGAGCGCGGCGTGCCCGATCTGCTCGTCGTGCGCGATGGGATTCTGCTCGCCCTGGAGGTCAAGCTCCGCGCACCTGGTGAGAGTCACGAGCACGCCCGCGGTCGGGCCAGCGCCGACCAGCTGCGCCACATCGCCGCGATCCGCGCCGCCGGAGGCGTGGCCGAGGTCGTTCTGGACGTCGACGAGGCGCTGAGCGTTTTGGAGACCGGTGTGCTACAGTCTGAGCACGACATGGTTTGAGGGAACCTGCGCGTACCGGAGTGCGAGAGCTTCGGGGATGACAGCACAACGAAACGGCCCCCTACCCCACGGGGGCCGTTTCCATGTCCATACGCCTCAAGCCGAGTACTTCGCCGCTCCCGCCTTGATCTTGGCCACGTAGTTCTGGGTCTCGGCATACGGCGGGATCGCCTTGTACATGAGCACGGCGCCGGGGCCCGAGTTGTACCCGGCCAGCATGAGGCTCACCGGATCGCCCGGGACGTTGGACACCAGGTCTGCGACTGCGCAGTCATAGCGGGCTAGCGCCATGATCGCGTCGCCTCCGTCGCTGGGAGAGACCCTGCCGTTGCCGTCGTCGTCGCGGCCGTAGGCGGCCCATGTGGCCGGCATGAACTGCGCCAGGCCCATCGCCCCGGCCGGGCTCGCCGCGTTCGGATTCCATCCCGATTCGGCCTCTATCTGGGAGGCGATCAGCGCCGCGGGCACCGTCTTGCACGTCCCGGACGCCTTGACCACCCACGGCTCGTACTGCGGGGGCACGCTGCCTTCCTTGAGCTTGGCTCCGGCCAACGCGCCAGGGTCCATCTTCACGTCGCTACGCGGCGGGCTCGTGGCCGGAGCTGGGCCGGTACCGCTGGCCCCCTCGGGCGGGATCGTCACGCCCTGCTTGGCCATGAACGGGCGTGGGTCGGTCGGCGCGCCGTTCACCTCGATCTGGAAGTGCAGGTGTGGCCCGGTCGAGTCTCCCGTCGTCCCCTGGAGCCCAATCTGTTTCCCTGGCCAGACCGCCTCGCCAGCCTTCACGTCGATCCGCGACAGGTGCATCGACTTGGTGGTCACGCCGTTGCCGTGGTCGATCTGGACCATGTTGCCGGCGTTCCCCGCGGGTCCGGCGAACGTGACCGTTCCGCCCATCGCGGCCATGATCGGCGCTGCCGTGGCGCTGGACAGGTCGAGACCGGCGTGCATGGCGCCCCAGCGCATGCCGAAGTTGCTGGTGACGACGTACGGCCCGCTGATTGGCAGGACCGGCTGCCCGGTCGAGACGATCGAGACCCCGTCGCTGCCGCCCCCGCCCGCGCCGCTCGCGCTCATGGCGCTGACATCTCCGTCGTTGGGCATGAACAGGCTCACTGCGAGCAATCCGGCGGCGCCGAGTACGAGCGCCTTCACCCCGTTTCCCATGTGACCTCTCTCCGTTTCACGGTGCTACAAGTTAAGCACACCGCGCCCGCGCAGGCCGCGACCAGCCACGATGTGGCTGCGTGTCCGAGATACGAGAAACCCGTAGTACTCTCCCAACCTGTGCTACGATCAGAGCACAGTTCAAGGAATGAACAGGAGTCATCGTGGACATCGCCGCCGTAGCACCGGACTACTTCAGCCGTGCCGTGCTGGCCAAGGCCGTACGCGGAGTCGACCAGGTTGACCTGCACGCTCCGGTCGACTACCCAGAGCGCCTGGACTGGACCGTCACCGGATCGAACGGCACGAGCCGCTACCGGGTGAACGTGCTCGGTCCTTCCGGGTACCTCACCTGCACCTGCCCGCACGGGCGCCACGCTGGCGGGCATGCCCGCTGCTATCACGTGGCCTCGGTGCTCGCGCTCCTCGGACTGATCGAGGGCCTGGGCGGCGGCGGCGACGAGCGATGAGCCACCTTCGCCACGGCCTGCCGCTGTTCACCGCCACGCGCCATGACACCGTGGCCGCCGTGCTCGATCCCGAGGGCCTCGTTCTGGTCCAGCTCGGCTCGCCGCTGGATCGCCACGAGATCCTGCTCACCGCCAACTCCGCCGCGTACCTGCGCGACGCCCTCGCCCGCGCCCTGGCTGGGCACCAGCCAACACCCGATGAGGAGTTCTGATGATCGCCACCGCCGCCGAGATTGATGCCCTGCGCTCCGCCCGCCCGCTGCGCCCGGTCCCCGTACTCGACATGTTCGACACTCTGACCTGCCCCGCCCCGGCCTGCCGGGTCGAGTCCTTCGCCCGCGCGGACGCGGGCCGCTGCCCGGCCTGCGGCGCGGCTGGTCGCGAGTCGTGGGATAAGCCGTACCTCGGCTGACGTTGCCCGCCACGACCTGCGCGTGTTACAATTCGTAAGACAACACACACCAGGAGGAACCGATGACCGCCGCCGCCACCACCGCAGCGACCACGACATACCGGCTGCTGACCGAGAAGTCCACGGGACGGATCGTCAAGAGCGCGTACGTCAACTGCGGAGCGCGTGCTGCGGCCAGCGCGGCCAGCGCCGAAATAGCCCGGGTCAAGGGCGACTTCGAGTACGCATACGCCCAGGCCAGCAAGGATTACTTCAACCGGTTCGAGATCCAGGAGCGCGTCTGGACGCCCGAGCTGGCCGACGAGCTGGGTCAGGTCTTCGAGGGCGTGCACTACCGTCCCCGGGCGACCAAGCCATATCCGTTCCGCGCGCCGCGCGCCAGCGGGAAACCGAGCACCGAGCTGCGCGCGCTGCGCCGTTATCTGTCCCGGCTGTGGTCCAATCCGGACCACGACCGGCTAGCCGCCGCGCTCGTGGCCGACATCGACGCCGCGATCGCCACGTGGGAGCAGCCCACGCTGATCTGACCGCACCGCTGCATCACACCGCACCGCCACACACCCCAGGAGAGAGCAATGACCCTGACCACCGACTTCCATACCGTCCCTGCGCAGAGCAGCGTTCGCCCGTCCCGGCGGCGCGTGCTGCGCCCGCGGTTCGTGGGCGACCTGCTCGTCTGCGCCGATGGAATCCGCATGATCGGCCTTCCCGGCGGAGTCTGGACCTGGGAGCACTACCGCTGGAGTTCGCTATCTCCGGCTAAGGTGGCCCGGCTCTACGGGCCCGTGCACTACCTGCACGAGGACACCGCCGGCGCGCTGGCCGCGCTGACCAAGCGCCTGAACGCCGCGCTGGCGGCCGCGGCGGTGGCGGCATGAGGGACGTCTTGTTTCTCGCCCTGATCGCGCTGGGCACGATTCCGGTGGCGACCGCGATCCTGATCAACCTGGATAGCGCCCGGATGCGCCCCAACCGGCATCCCGTGCCGACGCGCCCGTGGAATCTGCGCGACGACTGGAGTACCTCATGAGCACCACCGAGTGGGTTCTGTGCGCGCTGCTGGCGCTGTTCAGCGTGTGCGCGCTGATCTGTGCCGTTCTTGTCTGGCGCGCCGACGTTCTCGCTGCGCGCGCCGTGGAGTCTACGCCGTTCTGGGCGTGGGTGGACGAACGCGCCGAGCCCAGCGAGCACGACGACGACGCGGTATGAGCGAGCCCGCGCTGATCGTGCTCGGCGCGATCATGTCCCTCGGTTCTCTCGTCGCGCTCGTGATCGAGCTGCGCTGGGGGACTTGACTTACAGCGCTACCGCTGTAGACTAGAGCCATGATCAAGACACCGGACAACTGCCGTCATCGCTGGGCCCAGTACGCCGACCGCGATATCACGATCCGCGGAGCGGAGTTTCACCTGCGCCGCCTGGGCATGACCAAGATCCACCGGATCAGCTTTGGGGCCGTGATCGGCTATGCCGAGGACGGAACGCGCTGGGCGCTAGCCCTGGAGGACGAAAACGCCGCCCACTGGCCCTCACACAGCGGAAACTTCGCTGGCGATGTCCTGCGCAACGGGGATCTCTACGCCCACGTGGCCGACCTGACCGAGTTGGAAGAGCTGGAGTGATCGGGCACTTCCTCGGCGCGGCCGACGTGGCCGCCAGGCTCGGCATTTCGCAGTCGACGTGGCGCGCCTACGTGGCGCGCGGCCAGGCTCCGCAGCCGGACCTGGCCGCCTACGGCCGCAACTGGTGGGACCCACAGACCATCTACGCCTGGGAGCACGAGCACCCGGGAGTGAGGAAGAACAAGCCATGAAGGACTACCTGCAAACTGTCGTGCTCGCCCGCCTTTCGGTGCTGTTTGAGCGCGCCGTCGATACGCTCGTCGCTGCCTTCCTGCTGTGGAGTCTGCTTCCGCTTGCCACGAGCTGGGCGCTGGTCCCTTCGCTGCTAGCGTGCGTGGCCGGCGTCGCCGCGGTCAACGTCGTGGTCTACCCGCTGGCCGACGCCGCGAGCGGGAAGAGCTGGGAATGAGTGCTCCACTGATCACCTGGCGCTTTGAGGCTCTGCCCGGCGGTGCCTACGCGCTGCTAGGGCGCCCGCGCCCGGGCCTGGGCAGCGGACACCTGGTGGCGATCTACCGCCCCACCCACGATGGCCGCTGGCGCCTCATGGACGCCGTCGCGCCGAGTTCGTGGCACCCTACGCTGGCTGACGCTCAGCGCCGCGCGCGCTATCTCGTGCGCGAGTTTGGCTGCGCCTGAACCTAGTTCACCATGTACGATGCGCGTATGACAGAAACACTGACAGCTCCGCGTACGGCGCACACCTACCCCGTCGATACGGTCGAGGACGCGATCCGGCGCGCCGTGGCCAAGCACAACCCGGAGTACTTCCGCAAGGGCAACCGGATCGTCGACGACCTGTACCAGGTGGCCCGGATCGCCGTCTGGCGCGAGGCGCAGCGCCGCGGCGTGGCGTTCGAGGACCTCTACCCGGGTCTGGCTCACGTCGTGGCGCGCCGGGCGTGCATCGACCTGACGCGCGCCGACCAGGGCCGCTGGTGGGCCAACAACAAGCATCACGGGGTGCGCGAGCTGCCCTGGTCGCTTGAGCACTCGGCCCAGGTGGCCGGCATCTCTCCGGTGGACGACCACAGCCTGCGGGAGCGCTCGACCGTGCGCGCGCGCGGCGTCAACGCGGTGCGTCAGATCGACCACGAGGGCGTGCGGGCCGCGTTCGAGGCTGCGGTGGCGGCTCTACCTGATCCGCGCCACCGCCACATCGCCCGCCGCCGCGTTCTGGACGAAGCGGACTATTCCGACATAGCGGACGAGGTGGGGTTCACCCCGAACACGACCCAGGTGTACTGGTCGGGGATCAAGTCCAGGCTGGCCGCCGCGCTGGCCGACTATGACCCGGAGGCCCGAGGACAGGCGGCCGCGGCCTGACACCCTACGTGTCCAGGCGACCCTATGTACTCTCTGACCAGGTAGATAGTGCGAAGGAAGGGGATCGGCATGCGGCGCGAGGACATGGAGCAGTTCACGAGCAACGGGGCGGTGCGCTGCAAGGCGCACGGTCGCAACGGCACCCAGTGCGGGATGCCGGCCATCCGAGGCGCGGTGGTCTGCCGGCTGCACGGGGGCAGCGCTCCGGCGGTGAAGCGCGCGGCCGCGCTGCGCTTGGCCGAGCTGGTCGACCCGGCGATCGCCACGCTGGCCCGGGAGATGAACGCCGCCGACAACTCCGCTGACCGGCTGCGCGCGGCGAACAGCATCCTGGACCGCGCTGGGGTGGTGCGCCGCACGGACGGGCTTTCGGCCGAGGAGGCTCACGCCGTTCTGGTGGCCCGTCTGCTGATCCTGCGCGACGGCGCCCCGCCGCCGGATGAGCTGGACGCCGAGCCGGAGGACCAGTGATCGACGCCCAGCTAGCCGCGCTGCTGGCCGGGCTGGACGACGCGACGCTGGCCGATCTGGTAGACGGTCTGCCCGAGCACATCGTGGCTGCGCTGGCCGCAGCGTCTCCGCGCGGTCCGGGTAGCGTGCCCAGCACTCCGCTGGCCCAGGCGCTCGCGCTAGACGAGGGGTTCCGGGTCGTGCCGCACCTGTCCTACCTCTCGAACCGCCTGGCCGCGGCCGCAGCCGACGTCGAGGGCGGTCGCAGCCGGTTCTTGATCGTCTCCATGCCGCCGCGGATGGGAAAGAGTTACCTCTCCAGCATCTACCTGCCGCTGTGGCTGCTGCACCGCCACCCCGACTGGCGCATCGGCCTGATTTCGCACTCTCCCAGCCTGGCCACGGGCTGGGGCCGCCAGGTGCGCCGCTGGGTCGAGGAGCGCGGCACCGAGCTGGGTGGGCTGGCCATCGCGCGCGACGCCGGAGCGGTCAGCGAATGGCAGACCACGTCGCGGGGAGGCGTGGTGTCGCGTTCGCTTCCGGGACAGTCGATCACCGGCCTCGGGTTCAAGGTCCTGCTCGTCGACGACCCACACAAGGACTTCGCTACCAGCCACAGCCAACTGTTCCGCGACTCGATCTGGGACTGGTGGATCGCCAATGCCTACACCCGCCTGGAGCACCCCGCCCTGGTCGTGATCACTGCGACGCGCTGGCACGCCGACGACCTGATCGGGCGCCTGCTCTCTCCGGAGTATGACGGCGACCCGGGCGCCTGGGAGCAGATCGTCTTTCCCGCGCTGGCCACGTCCGACGACGCGCTGGGCCGCGCGCCGGGCGAGCCGCTGCTCTCTCCGCTGATGGACGAGAGCCCGGAGCAGGCCGGCGCCCGCTGGGGCAGCATCCGCGCGGCGGTGGGCGAGTACGTCTGGTCGGCGCTGTACCAACAGTCTCCCGCGCCGCCGGGCGGGGCGATCTTCGACGTGGGCGCGTTCCGGTTCTGGACCTTCGACCCGGCGCTGGCCGACGAGCACGGCGCGGTACTGCTGACTCCGGACCAGCTCGCGCGCGGGGAGTGGGTCGATTCCTGGGATACGAGTTTCAAGGGCGGCGCCGACAGCGACTACGTCGTGGCCCAGCGCTGGGTGCGCCTCGGCCCGGTGAAGGTGCTGATCGACCAGGCGCGCGGGCGCTGGTCCTACACCGAGGCCATCGCGGTCATGCGCCGCTGGGGTCGCCCCGAGGGGCTGGGCGGGCGGTTCGTGTCGACGCGCCTGGTCGAGGACAGCGCCAACGGGCCGGCCATCATCGACTCTCTGAAGGACGAGATCCCGGGTCTGCGCCCCTGGCGCGCCCGCGGGTCCAAAGAGAGCCGCTACCGGGCAGTAACCCCAGACGTCGAGCGCGGCGAGGTGCTGCTTCCGCACCCGGCCCAGCCGGGCTGCGCGTGGGTGCACGGTCTGCTCGACGAGCTGCGCGAGGCGCCCAACGGGGCCAACGACGATCAGGCCGACGCGCTGGCCCAGGCTCTCCTGTACTACGGTGCCTCTCCGCCCGGCGCGCTGACCGTACCGACGACTCACGTGGATCGCCCCGACGCAGCCTCGCAGGTGTGGTCGGCAGCCGCGCCGCGCCGCCCGGTGATCACAGGGCCCCCCTCGTGGTCGGGCCGGATCGTCGCTCCGCCGCCCGTCGTGCCCAGCTACGGACCTCCGCGCCGCGCCGGAGAACCGGGCAACAGATCGCCCTGGGCCCGATAAACTCCCTGCTCACAGCGCTTGGACCCTCCAGGCGAGTTGTGCTACAATCGAAGCACACATTTAGGAGGGCAACATGATCACTACCGCCACGTTCGTTCAGGAGTATTTCGGCCCGGACGATTCCTACCGGCTCACTCGCGACAAGGACGGGTTCACCGTCGAGGGGATCGTGTGGAGGGTACACCCCGACTGCTCGCGATACCCGTCACCCACGCGCATCGCGTGGTTTGTCGACGCCGATCACGCCGAGTACTGGCTGAACGGATCACCAATCGAGGACGTCGACTACTCAGATGCTCTGGAGATTCTCGCTCTCGTCAGGCGAACGTGGCTCGGAGAGGGCCCCGAATTCGGGTACGAGGACGAGGCGTGGGAGGAGCTGTGAGGGTCTACATCGCCGGCCCTATGTCGGGTCATGACGACCTCAACGAGCCGGCCTTTCGCGAGGTCGCCCATGTGCTCTGGTCCGAGGGCCGCGAGCCGATGATCCCCCACGACATCGCCCCACGTGAGCACGACGGCTCGTGCCCGACGACGTACGCCGCCGCCGAGGCCCAGCACGACGCCGCCTGCTACCTGCGCGCTGACCTCGCCTGGATGGTCACGCACGCCGACGCCGTGTACTTCCTTCCCGGCTGGCGCGCCTCGTGCGGAGCGCGGCACGAGCGCTACGTCGCGCAGGCCTGCGGAATCCCCTGCTGGGGTGAGCTATGACCAGCCTTTACGCCATCGGTCACGACTTCAACGCGGCACACGATGAGGCCCGCGGCCCCGTCCCCGACTGGGCGCGCGTCCTGAACGTCGTCGGCGAGGCGGGCGAGTTCGCGGAGGCGTATCGCCGCTACACCGGCCACGCCCGCCGTACCGGGTCCATCCAGGAGGTCGCCGAGGAGCTGGCCGACGTCGTGATCTCCGCAGCCACCTGTGCCGCGCAACTCGGCATCGACCTTGACGAGGCGGTGCGCGCCAAGCGCCAGATCGTGCTCTCTCGCGGGTTCGGTGGTGCGTCGTGAGCGCCGAGACATTCAAGCGGTGCGTCATAGCTGTCACCCGGGGCGGCTGTGAGGACGCCTGCGACAAGCCCGCCGTGGGCCTCCTACGGCCCGTTGAATGGGAGATCGCGGAGTTCGGCTCCCAGGACCCCTACCCCGCTTGCCGCTACCACCTGTTCGTGTTCGGCGACAACGGCCGGGCGGTCGAACTGGCAGGTGATGCGTCGTGAGCATCGCCGGATCGATCGCTGCACAGCGAGCCGCGGCCGTCCTGCGCGACGAGTGGGCCGACTACGTCGAATGGCGCCTGGAACTGTTCGGCGCCGAGTTCGTCGTCCGCGACGAGGGGATCAAGGCCCTGTCCATCCACCGACGCCTGGAGCGCGCCGGCCGGCACGAGGCCGCGCAGCGGTTCATCGCGCTCGCCTCGCGCGAACACCTCCAGAATCGAGCCACGAGAAAGGAGCGCGCCGCATGACCGGCATTCGCAGGTTCGACGCTGACCAGAACATCGACCTGGTCTACATGCGTGAGGATACGTCCGGGCTCGACGTCGAGCACCTGACGATCCGTCCGCTGGTGGTCCGGGGTTCAGCCTCGTCGCAGTTCTTCCGGTTCGCGGTCGATCCGCTGGATCTGCTGATCTCCAGCACCGAGAGTAAGGCCCTGCGGCAGGCCGAGGACGAGGGACTGCGCTTCCTCTCGATCGAGCCGGTGTCCGTCAGCATCCGCAGGGTCGGTGGCTCGCAGGCGCGGTGCGACGTCGAGGTCACGTGGAGCGCCGCATGAGCGCCCCGATGATGATCTGTGAGGAGTGCGGCGACACCGAGGCCGTGCGCCCCAAGGACCGCGGGTTCCCGCTGAGCCGGGCCAAGCGGGCCCTGGCCAAGCGCTGTGAGAAGAACGGGCACACGAGCACTCCGGTCTACCGGGACGGCGCGAGTATCGAGGGAAAGCGCAGCGAGTAGCCGGCAGCGACCGCTGGGCGATTAGCTACACATCGTCCGCGCGGACTGTGCTACAATCAAAGCACACCACCGAGGAGGATCACATGAACACCGCCGCACAGGTCGAGACTCTGGCCATCGCCCTCAACGACGTCTCGCGCAACTGCGAGTACCGCGACATCGAGGACCTGCTCGCCGACTACAACGGCGACGTAGCCCGGGCCATCGTCCGTGACGCCTGCGAGCTGCTGCGCATCCCGTTCAGCCCAGAGCTGGTCGACGCGGCCTTCGCTGAGGCCGTCGAGCTGTACGGCTGAATACCCACAACTCCAAACGTCCCGGACCTCCGGGAGTGCGGCCCCCCGCCCCGGCGGCGGGGCCGCTTCCGCACCATCACCTACACGGAAGGACACCGCATGTCTCCCCAAGCCCCAGCGTGGGTCAACGTCGCTGCCATCACCGGATTCATCGCGTTCATCGCGATCATCCTCACCGCCATCACCGGAATCGCGATCCTGTCACGCTCGTCCAAGGGCGACATGAAGAAGGCCGCGAGCCAGGTCGGCGTCACGTTCATCGGCCTGTTCATCCTCGGCGTCGCGCTGGTCAGCGGAATCGCGCTGGCCATCATCAACGGCACCACCGGATTCTTCATCAAGCCGTGACCCGCATCGTCGCTACCGACGACCTGGCCAACCGCCTCGAATTCAAGTGGCTCGGCCCGGTCAACATGCCCATGCCGGTACCGGCCCGCGGCGCCGCCTGGATCATGGGCGTTCTGGCGTGGGGCCCGGTCTCGTTCGTCGTCGGTGCGCTGCTGCCTCAGCCGATCATCTCGGCCATGGTCGGCCCCACGGCCGCGCTGCTGGTCTGGTCGCTGCTCACGCTTCTGATCACGACGGTGGTCACTGTGCTCCTCGTGCGCGGCGTGGGCAAGCTCATCACTCCCACGCGGCCGCTGCGCCACCACGCGGCGCTGCTCATGGCCGAGCTGCACGACCCGCGCGAGGAGGCAGACGAGGAGGTCGTGCTCTCCCCGCCATGGGCCGCCACCCCGCCACCGCCGCCGGCGGCCTAGGCCGGCCACGTCATCCACACACCGCACCGCACCGCACCGCACACGAAAGGAATCCGCGCGATGAACCTGTTCAGGCGTCACCGTGACGACCCCGAAACCGCCCCGCCGCTGCCGGAGCAGGAAGCCCCTGCCCGCACTGACGGGGCGCTGGCGATTCTGCACACGCACAAGCACCTGGCGCTGACCGAGGACTCCCTGTGGGCGTTCTACCGCCTCGGCGGCGTCGACTGGCCCATGCGGGACCAGGCGTCCCGCTCGCTGATCGTCACCGCGCAGACGCACCGTTGGGCCGATCTGATCGGCAAGCGGATCTGGCTGCGCGGCACCAGCTCCCCGTTCCCGCACCGCCGCTTCGCGCGCGGGTTGTACGAGCGCTACCCCGCCCCGCTGGTCCCCGACGACCCAGAGGCGATGACCTTCCCCGACATGGTCGACGCCGCCCAGCTGTACATCCTGGGCAATCAGGCCCGCCGCCAGGTGTCGGTGCTCGGCGTGCGGGTGCTGACTGGGGAGGGGAAGATCCCGGTGGCCGACCGGCTGGCGGATCTGCTGTCTACTGGTGCGCTGGCCAACGACAAGGACGGCGTGTTGGATCGGATGCGTCAGGAGATGCGCGACATCACTGAGATCATGGCCCGCCCCGGGTTCGAGGCGTCGCCGCTGCGCGGATCAGATCTGCGCTGGCTCACCCACGCCAGCCTGGGCATGGGCGCCCCGGTTCCGGCCGACCTCATCGGCGCCACGTCCGGCGACGAGAACACCACCGAGGCCGAGGAGCTGGAGGAGTTCACCTCTCCGGTCGTGGCCACCAAGCGCCCCTACGGGCTGACGACGCGCGTGCGCACGCTGCGCGGCAATACCGTCTATGACGCCCACGTGGCCGTGCTCCACGCCGAGCGGATCGAGGACCGCGACGCCGACGAGCCGGACCTGATGCCGTTCTTGTCCTGGACCCAGACGCTCGACCAGGCCGTGGAGTACGTCGCGATCATGGACGTGATCGACGGGCGTTCACTGACCGGCGCGGCCGAACTGATCCGGCGCCGGGCCCGCAACATCTCCGAGCACCACATCGAGCACGGCGACACCCCGCCCGCGCAGGTGCTCCGCGGCATCGACCGCGCCGCGCTCGTCGAGGACGAGGTGACCAACGCCCCGGCGCACCAGGCCGCCCGGGTACGCGGAGTCATCATGCTCGCGGTCACCGGGCCGGACGAGGAGACGGTCTGCCGCGACGCGGCGCGCCTGACCAGCCAGGCCGCCTCGGACCAGGGCATCACGCTCACGCACGACTTCGGCCAGTACGCGAACTACCGGGCCTTCACCCCCGGCGAGCCCGCGCTGCTGACCGGGCACATTACCCAGATGCCCACCGAATTCCTCGCTGCTGGTGTACCGAACGCCACGAGCCAGGCCGGGGATGTGACCGGATTCCTCGTGGGACGCATGGCCGCCTCGGCCGACGTCCTGGTCATGGACCTGCACGGCGGTACGCGCGCCAACAAGTCGAACATGATGCTGATCGGTGCCGACCCCGGCGCCGGCAAGTCGAACCTGGCCGGCGGGCTGGCCGCGTTCAGCGCGTTCGCCGGAATTCGCACGGTCGGGTTCGACCCTTCCGGCCCCTGGGCGCGGCTGACCGAACTGCCGCACCTGCGCTCCGACGCCCGGCACCTGTCCTTGACCGGAGGGCACAAGGGCGTGCTCGTGCCGCACCTGCTCGTACCCGAGCCGCTGCGCGAGGACTACCTGACCCCGGAGGACTACCGGGCCGCGCTGCACGAGGCGGCCGCAGAGCGGATGGAGCTGTGCATCGACGCTTTCCGCGACCTACTCCCCCTGGGCATGGTGGCCAACGACCACGCCGGGATCGTCCAGCGCACGATCGAGGACGCGGTGACCAAGGTCGGCGGCGGCTACGGCACCAACCCCTGGGCCGTCGTCGATCGCCTCGCCAACCACGGCGGGGACGTGGGCCGCGGCATCGCCGAGGCGCTCTACGCCCGCTCCCAGCTCAAGGACGGAGCGTTGATCTTCCCCGACACCGAGCGCGACATGGACGACGACAAGCTCACCGCGCTACTCGACTCGGCCACGCTGACCATCATCACGATGGAAGGGCTGATGCTGCCGCCGGCCGACCAGCCCAACCGCGCGCACTGGACCCGCGCCCAGCTCGCCTCGGTGCCGATCCTCAACCTCGGCGCCCGGCTGGCGATGCGGGTGGTCTACGCGGACAAGCGGCCCAAGACCGTGATGCTCGACGAGTTGGGTATCTCCACTGGTGGCGCTGGGAGCTTCTCCACGTTCGCGGTGCGGTCCTCGTTCGACTCGCGCAAGTGGAACGCCGCCGTGGGCCTGGTCTTTCAGAATCCGGCCACGCTGATGGCTCTGGACCCGCAGATCAGCAACCTCGCGGGAGCGGCGTTCATCGGCCGCATGAAGGACGAGAGCACGGCCCACGCCGCGCTGCCGCTGCTGCGCCTGCCCGACGACTCCGGTTACCACAAGGCCGTCCAGGCCCTCGAAACCGGCGAGTTTCTCGTGCGCGACTGGGCCGGGCGCGTGCGCAAGGCCCGCGTGGACATGGACTGGTGGGACCCCAAACTCATCGAGGCTCTGGACACCAACCCGGACAAGGACCGCGAAGACACCGAGGACGTCTACTCCCTGGTCATGGCCGGTGCCCAGTGATGTGTGGCAAAACTCCACACAAGTTCTGGACACCACCCGCCGCCAGGCGTAGGCTGTCTTACAGATTGAAAGACACCACCCGACAGGAGCAGACGACATGACCATCACCCGTAACGACATCGAGCAGCACGTGATCCGCCCCGCGCTGGCCGGGCAGTTTGACGAGGTGGCCGTGAGCGCTATCACGGACCAGGTCCTGATGGTCGCTCCGCTGAGCACGTGGCGTTACTGCGACCTTCAGTTCACTTCCGAGTGGCTGGACCCGGAGATGTTCTGGCACATCGTCCAGCACGTCGCCCAGAGCGATGACGCCGAGTGACCACAACATCCACACCCAAGCCAGCGCCCTCGCCTCCGGCGGGGGCCTGCGCATGTGACCCGAAAGGAGTTCGAACCATGACCAGCCACCGACTACCCAAGGACGAGCGCCGCAGCATCTTGTCCCGGCGCGCTGCGGCCTCGGCGATCAAGGAAGCGCGCCGCCGCCAGGGCAACGACCTGTCCGCGCTGCTGCGCGCCGCCGGGCGCCAGCGCCGCGAGCGCTCCGCCGGGGCAGGTGAAGACCAGTGAACCGGCGCCAACCTAGTTTCCGTCTCATGGCGCTGCTAGCTCTGCTCGTCCTTATCATGAGCGGCTCCGGAGCGGCCGCTACGGTGTCCAGCTCGCCCGCCGCGGCCGCGCAGATCTCCACGCTGCCGGCGATCCCGACCGGCACCGACTGCCTGCGCCCTCCCGCCCCTGAGAGTCCCAACTCCGGAGCCACCGCGCTCATCGACTCCGGGCCGGCCAAGCCGGGCAACGGTGACCCGTTCGACAAGAAGTCTGGCGTTTCGCTGTACGAGGTGTACGGCTACGGCGGGTATTCGGTGTACGTCTTCGACCCCGGGTGCATCGACATGACGCGGCTGTTCGACCCGGATAACGCCAAGGCGAACATTGCCACCACCCTGTCGGCCGTGGTCATCGCGGTGACCGTGAAGATGACCCGGGTCGTCACCGACTCGACGTTCGGCAAGCTGTTCGACCCGATCCAAGAGAAGGCGATGCAGATCGTCGGTTCGGGCCTGTTCTGGCCCTTGCTCACGCTCTCGCTCGGGGTGACCGCGCTGGTCATCCTGTCCCGCTCGCGGCGCGGGGACGTGGCCGGAGAGACGAGCGCCGCCGTCAAGGCCCTGACGATCCTCGCCGCGGCCGCTGCGTGCCTGCTCTACGTCGGGCTGTTCGCCAGCACCGTCGACACCGCGCTCGTCGGCGCATTCAAGGCGGGCGGGCAGTCGGCGCAGAACATCAGCCGCACCTCGACCACGAGCGGTGACGCCGCCGACATCATCGGGGCCAACCTGGTCGACAGCGTGCTCTACCCCTCCTGGGCTGCCATGACGTTCGGGAACAACGCCGAGGCGGCCAAGGAGTTCGGACCGGCGCTGTTCAAGGCCGGCGCGCTGACCCGGGCGGAGCAGGCGGCCATCGACGCCCACCCGGACACGGCCGCGAAGGTGATCGACGACAAGAAGAACGAGTACAAGGCCGTCGCCAAGAAGATTCAGGACAAGTACCCGCAGGCGTACGACTCGGTAGCCGGCAATCACTCCGATGACCAGATGTGGAACGCGATCCTGACCCTGGTCATCGCCATCGCCGCGACCTGGTTTCTGACCTACGCCCTGGTGCGCCTGGTCTGGGCGATGGTCGTCGTCCGCGTCGGATTCTCCATGGCTCCGGCCGTCGCGCTGATCGCGCAGGTGCCGCGCTGGACTGGAACGGCCCTGGAGCTGCTCACTTGGGTCGTCCAGGCGCTCGTCCAGGCCGTGGCGTTCGCGTTCGTGTTCAACATCTTCCTGGTGGGCGCCGTGGGCGGAATCATGTCCCCGGACAACGGGTGGAACCCGCTCATCCGGGCAATCGCGCTGATCATGGCCGGAATAGCGCTGCGCTCCGTGCTCGGTCGCCTCGGACTGACCGGCGGACCGTGGAGCCGGATCGGGTCGCGCAAGTTCAAGCGCAGCGGTGGTCGGGGGGGCGGCCGGGGAGGCCCGCACGAGAAGCCGGTGTTTGAGGTGCCGCCCGGCGAGAGGCCGCCCGCGCGCACCGCTGGTGCAGCCGGCGGCAAGCGCAGCGCTGGGGGGACCGTACAGCCCAGCCGCACGGCCACCCCAGCGCTCAGCGCCGGGCCCACGGCGCGCCCCGTGGTCTACGCG
>CBDTZB010000009.1:0-16104 GCA_965364795.1 uncultured Nocardioides sp. | reverse complement strand
GCAGGACTGCCCAACGCCTTCGGTGAGTACGACGAGTCCCCCGACGAGACTGCCACCATGCTCGGCGAGTTCGCCGAGGCGGGGTTCGTCAACTTCGCCGGCGGTTGCTGCGGCACCACGCCGGACCACATCGCGGCTATCGCCGCAGCGGTGGCCGGCAAACCGGTCCGCGAGCCCGTCGTTCTGCCTCAGGCTATGCGGCTGTCCGGGCTTGAGCCGTTCACCATCGACGACCGCAGCCTCTTCGTCAACGTCGGGGAGCGCACCAACATCACCGGGTCGGCGAAGTTCCGTAATCTCATCAAGGCCGGCGACTACGACACCGCGCTCAGCATCGCCCTCCAGCAGGTCGAGAACGGCGCTCAGGTCATCGACGTCAACATGGACGAAGGGATGATCGACGGCGTCGAGGCGATGGACCGCTTCACCAAACTCATCGCGTCCGAGCCCGACATCAGTCGCGTGCCGATGATGATCGACTCCTCCAAGTGGGAGGTCATCGAAGCCGGCCTGAAGAACGTCCAGGGCAAGGCGATCGTCAACTCCATCTCCATGAAGGAGGGGGAGGAGACGTTCCGCAAGCAGGCCCGCCTGGTCAAGAAGTACGGCGCCGCCGCGGTCGTGATGGCCTTTGATGAGGAGGGTCAGGCCGACAACCTTGAGCGACGCAAGGAGATCTGCGAGCGCGCCTATCGGATCCTGGTGGATGAGGTCGGATTCCCGCCGGAGGACATCATCTTCGACCCGAACGCGTTCGCCGTGGCCACCGGTATCGAAGAACACGCCTCTTACGGCCTGGACTTCATCGAAGCGACTCGGTGGATCAAGCAGAACCTGCCAGGCGCCAAGATTTCGGGCGGCATCTCCAACGTGAGCTTCTCGTTCCGCGGGAACAACCCGGTGCGCGAGGCGATCCACGCCGTCTTCCTGTACCACGCGATCAAGGCCGGACTGACGATGGGAATCGTCAACGCCGGTGCCTTGGTGGTCTACGACGAGGTGGAGCCGGAACTGCGCGAGCGCATCGAGGACGTCGTCCTCAACCGTCGCCCCGACGCCGCCGAGCGTCTGCTGGAGATCGCCGAGACGCACAACCGCAAGGGCCAGGTCGAAGAGGTGGCCGAGCAGGAATGGCGCTCGCTTCCGGTGACCGAGCGGATCACCCACGCACTGGTCAAGGGCATCGACGCCCACGCTGAGGCGGACGCGGAGGAGTTGCGACTCGAGATCGCCGCCCGCGGTGGGCGGCCCATCGAGGTCATCGAAGGTCCCCTGATGGCCGGGATGGACGTCGTCGGCGACCTCTTCGGCGCCGGGAAGATGTTCCTGCCCCAGGTCGTGAAGTCTGCTCGGGTGATGAAGAAGGCCGTGGCTCACCTGATCCCGTTCATCGAGCAGGAGAAGCTCGACAACCCGGAGTACGCCACCGCCAAGGAGACCAACGGCACGATCGTGATGGCCACCGTCAAGGGCGACGTCCACGACATCGGCAAGAACATCGTGGGCGTGGTGTTGCAGTGCAACAACTATGAGGTCATCGACATGGGCGTGATGGTGCCCGCCCAGAAGATTCTCGACAAGGCCATCGAGGTCGACGCCGACATCATCGGGCTCTCGGGCCTGATCACGCCTTCGCTGGACGAGATGGTCACCGTGGCGACCGAGATGCAACGTCAAGGGTTCACGATGCCGCTCCTGATCGGAGGCGCCACCACCTCTCGGGCCCACACAGCGGTCAAGGTCGACCCGAAGTACGACGGACCGGTCGTTTGGGTCAAGGACGCCTCCCGCTCGGTTCCCACAGCAGCGGCCCTGCTGCACGACGAGCGCCGCGTCAAGCTTCTCGCCGACGTGAAGGAGGACTACGACTCCTTGCGCACACGTCAC
This sequence comes from uncultured Nocardioides sp., assembly GCA_965364795.1. Classification (GTDB taxonomy): domain Bacteria; phylum Actinomycetota; class Actinomycetes; order Propionibacteriales; family Nocardioidaceae; genus Nocardioides. The sequence continues at coordinate 14,217 of CBDTZB010000009.1, read as the reverse complement.
GCCGCCAAGGGACAGCGCAAGCTGCTGACTTATGCGGCCGCCAAGGACAACGCCACCCCGATCGACTGGGACGGCTACACGCCGACGCCTCCGGCACAGCCGGGCATCCACGTCCTGGAGGGCTACGACCTCGGCGAACTGCGGGACTTCATCGACTGGCAGCCGTTCTTCAACGCCTGGGAGATGAAGGGCAAGTTCCCCGACATCCTCAACAACCCGACCACCGGCGAGGTGGCGCGCAAGCTCTACGACGACGCGTTGGAGATGCTGGACACGGTCGTGGCCGAGAAGTGGGTGACGGCCAATGGCGTCTACGGGTTCTTCCCGGCGGCGGCCAAGGGCGACGACACGGTTCTCTACACCGACGACGAACGCACCGAGGTCCTGACCACCCTGCATCACCTGCGTCAGCAGGGCGAGCACCGTGCGGGCGTGCCGCACCGTTCTCTCGCCGACTTCGTTGCGCCGCAGGGGAGCGGTCTGAACGACTACGTCGGTGGCTTCGCGGTCACCGCGGGCATCGGTCTGACCGAGCGGATCAAGGCGTTCCAGGCGGCCAACGACGACTACAACGCGATCTTGTTGGAGTCCTTGGCCGATCGCCTCGCCGAGGCCTTCGCGGAACGTCTACACCAGCGCGTTCGCATGGAGTTTTGGGGCCACATCAGCGATGAGCAGCTCACCAACGATGACCTCATCAAAGAGAAGTACTCCGGGATTCGCCCAGCACCAGGGTACCCGGCGTGTCCGGACCACACCGAGAAGCGCACGTTGTGGGAGTTGCTGGACGTCGAGAAGTTGGCAGGCATCACGCTCACCGAATCAATGGCCATGTGGCCTGGGGCAGCCGTCTCCGGGTGGTACTTCTCCCACCCGGACTCGCAGTACTTCGTGGTGGGCAGGATCGGTCGCGATCAGGTCGCCGACTACGCCGAGCGCAAGGGCTGGTCGATGACTGAGGCCGAGCGGTGGCTCTCACCGAACCTGAGCTACGACCCTGATGACTGAGGGGCTGCCAACGAAATCGCTGCACGCGGTGCTGTGGGACATGGATGGCACTCTGGTCGACACCGAGCCCTACTGGATCGAGACCGAGCACGCCCTGGCGAAGGCGTACGGCGCGACATGGAGCCATGAACAAGCACTCCAACTGGTCGGGAACGACCTGTTGGAGTCCGGGCGCATCATCCAAACCCAGATGGGTCTCTCGCTGACCCCTGAGGAGATCGTCGAGTTCCTGCTCGACGGCGTCGTGGAGCGGGTACGCCGCCACATTCCGTGGCGTCCCGGCGCCCGGGAGTTGCTCAGCGAACTGACCGAAGCGGGCATTCCGTGCGCGTTGGTGACCATGTCATGGACCCGCTTCGTCGAGCCCATTCTCGAGCAACTGCCTGCCGACACCTTCGACGTGGTCGTCACCGGTGACCGAGTCGCCCACGGCAAACCTCACCCCGAGCCGTACCTCAAGGCCGCCGCCGAGTTGGGGTTGGATCCGGTCGACTGTCTGGCCATCGAGGACTCCCACCCTGGCGCCACCTCGGCGGAGGCGGCAGGATGCCTGGTCCTTGTCGTGCCTCATCACGTCCCGGTTCCCGAAGGCCCCCGACGGCTGCGTAGGCCGAGCCTTGATGGCCTGCGCGTCGAAGACCTCCTCGGTCTCGCAGGGCGATTCAACCTCCGGCAGTGATGATCGAGCAGGGAACCAGGTCCGCGGCGCACGCGCGCCGCCGTGAGGTGCCCCTGCCGGCCTTGACTGTTCTTGGGGGCCTCGTTCTCTCGTTCGCTGCGTGGGCCCGGCTCGATGAGTCGACCCGGGCGACGGTCTGGGCAGAGGACGGTGACGTCTTCCTGCGGCAACGTATTGAGCTCGGATGGAGCGGATCGCTGTTTGAGCCGTACGACGGCTACCTCCATGTGGTGCCACGACTGGTGACGGACCTGGCGTTCGTAGCCCCGCTCTCGCAGTACGCCGTCGCGGTCAGTGTGCTGTGTTGTCTGGTGGTGGGAGCGGTGGGCGCCACCGTATTCCTGTGTAGTCACGCCGTCCTCAACTCATGGTGGTCCCGAGCAGTCCTTGCGGCCCTGACGGTGCTGGCGCCGGCTGCTCCTGTCGAGGTCCTAGGGAACAGCGCGAACCTGCATACCTACTTCTTGTGGTTGACGCCGTGGCTTTTGCTGGCTCAACCCACCCGGTGGTGGCAGGGGAGTGTCTTGGGTGCCCTGGCTCTGCTGGCTTCTCTGACCGAGATACAGAGCCTGCTGTTCCTGCCCCTCATCTTCTTCGGTTTCGGGAATCGGTACCGGTGGCCCGTTATCGGTGGGTTGCTCGTTGGTCTGATCGCTCAATCGATGACCCCCGTGCTCCACCCACGGCTCGATCGGACGCTGGTCCCACCCGGGCCTCTCGACCTCGTGAAGGGCTACCTCGTCAACGTTCTGCTACCGCTGTGGAGAACTTCTACCCAAGGCGTCGGGCAACACCTCGTCGACCACGGATGGTGGTTGGCATTGTGGGTCGCTGCGCCGCTGTCGCTCTCCGGTGTTCTGGCGCTCTGCCTGCTCGTCCGGCTCCGCAAGACCTCGCCCGACGAAGCCCGGCGAGGCCTGGTGCTGCTGACCGTCCTGGTGGCAGGAGCGGCGATTCCCTTCAGCGCTGCGTTTCTGGTGAACCCGACCTATGCGGGCCCGATGGTTCTCGTCGACTACGCCGCCGCGCGCCCACTCCGCTACGGCGTCGCCGCCGCCCTCTTCGCCTTGGCCATCCCCATACTCGCGGCCGACCTGGTCGGTCGCACTCAGTTTCGGTGGTCGCGTTCGGTCACAGCCCTCCTTCTGATAGGAGCGGTGGCGACCACTGGTGCGCAGTTCTCGGTGGACGGCCGCCGTTCCGAGGGCCCTGCCTGGAAGGCGGGAGTGGCTGACGCCCAGCGCCGGTGTGTCAACGACTCATCGGTTGTGATCGAGGTCGACGCTGCGCCCAGCGAGGTCTGGGCAGTTCCGCTCACCTGCGCGGTGCTCAACCGCTGACGCCCGCGCTCAACGTCTTGATTCCGGTCTGCGCGCGAGAATGATGCGCGATTGAGATATCCGGACGGCGATTGGCCCTAGCAAGGAGTCGGCCGACGCGAGTAGGTTCTCGGACCATCGAGCTCTCGAACTTCGGCGAGGGTGAATCGGAAGGATCGACACGTGAAGCGTTATCCCTCACTCACCGCCATGGTGGGCACCGCGGCGCTCGTCGGAGCGCTGGCCGCCTGCGGCAGTGACTCCGGCTCAGGCGGCTCAGGAGGCTCCGGCTCCGGCGACTCCGAGCCCTGGATCCTCGGCACCACCGAGACCGTGACCGCGATGGACCCTGCAGGCTCCTACGACTTCGGCTCCTGGAACCTGCAGTACAACCTCTTCGAGCAACTCCTCACGATCCCCGCTGGCGCGGAGGACCCCGTCGGCGACGCGGCCGAGTCGTGTGACTACGACGACCCGCAGACCATCACCTGCACGTTGAAGGACGGACTCACCTTCTCCAACGGCAACGAACTCACTTCCTCGGACGTGTTGTTCTCCCTGCAGCGCAACATCGAGATCGCGGATCCGAACGGGTCCTCGGTCCTCCTCGGGGCCATCAGCAACGGAGACGAGAAATCGCCCGGTCTGGCCGACGGCGCCATTGAGACACCGGACGACACCACGGTTGTGTTTCACCTCAACCAGCCTGACCTGACGTTCATGAAGATCCTCAGCACGGCCACCGCCTCGATCGTGGACGAGGAAACCTTCCCGGCGGACGCACTTCAGGCCGACGACGCCGTGATCGGCTCGGGTCCCTACACGCTGGCCCAGTACAAGCCCTCTGAGCAGGCCGTGCTGGAAGCCAACGAGGGCTACAGCGGGGACCGCGCCAGCCAGAGCCCCCGCGTGTTCGTGAAGTACTTCCCGGACCCGGCGCCGCTGAAGACGGCGATCGAGACGGGACAGGTCGACATCGCTTGGCGAACGCTGAGCCCGACCGACCTCAACGACCTTGAAGATGGCGGCAAGGCCGAAGTCATCCGGGGTGAAGGTTCGGAGTTCCGTTACTGGGTCTGGCAGTTGAACAATCCGGTCGCCAAGGACGTTGCCGTGCGTCAAGCCGCGGCTCAGATCATCGACCGGCAGGCCATCTCGGACAACGCTTATGACGGCACCGTGACCCCGTCGCTCTCGATCGTGCCTCCCGGCTTCGCCGGCCAGAAGGACTCCTTCGAGGAGGCTTATGGCGCTCCGGATGTCGACGCGGCCAAGAAGATCCTGTCTGACGCGAAGATCAAGACGCCGGTCAAGATCACCCTCGGCTACACCCCGACCCACTACGGACCCAACGCGGTTGACGAGGCGGCGGAGTTCGCCGATCAGCTCAACAGCAGCGGCCTGTTCGACGTCAAGCTTCAGGACGCGGAGTGGGAGGAGTACCAAAGCCTCTACAAGGAGGGTGCCTACGACCTGTTCATCCTCGGTTGGTACCCCGACTTCCTGGACGCCGACAACTACCTGAGCCCCTTCGTGCGTGACGGTGGCTTCTTCGCCAACGGCTACCAGAACGACGACGTCAACAACCTGCTCGACCAGGAACTCGGCGAGACCGACGAGTCGGCTCGCGATGAGCAGATCGGGGAGTTGCAGGACATCGTGGCTCGCGACGTCCCGCTCATCCCGTCCTGGAACGGTCAGAACGTGGCAGTAGCAACCTCGCAGATGTCCGGCGTCGAGGAGACCCTCGACCCGACATACATCTTCCGTTTCTGGATGATCGCGAAGAACTGATCCACGTCTCCTCCGGTGTCCGGCGCCTGATGGCGCTGGGCACTGGAGGTGCTGTCCTGTCTCCACCAGTGTCTCGGAAGGCTGCTCGGTGAAATCGTCCTCGGGGTCTCTGCCCCGCTACATCGCAGTCCGGCTGCTGCTGGTCCTGCCGATGATGTGGGCCCTGCTCACCATGGTGTTCATCCTGCTTCGGGTGGCGCCCGGCGACCCCGTCAGCGCGGCCGTCGGCGGCAAGTTGAGCGACGAGGCTCTGGACTCGCGGCGCGCGGCCGCTGGCCTCGACCGGCCGCTGATCACGCAGTACTTCGAGTATCTCGGCAACGTCGCCCGGTTCGACCTGGGGGAGACGATCAGCGACAACCGGCCGGTGGTGAGCATCATCCGGGACCAAGGTGGTGCCACGCTGACCCTCACGTTGGGCGCCTTCCTGTTCGCCCTCCTCATCGGGCTGCCTCTAGGGCGCCTCGCCGGGCGTTACCGGGACACTCCCACTGACGTGGCGATTCGACTGTTCGGCGTGGTCAGCTACGCCGCCCCCATCTTCTGGACCGGGATCATGTTCGTGCTTCTAGTCGCCACCGCCTTCCCGTCGTGGCCGACGTTCGGCATCGCGGGGGTCAACACGATCTTCAGTACCGAACCGAACACCCGCATCCTGCTGGTGGATGTGTTGCTCTCGGGGGACCGAACCGCCATCGTGGACGTGCTGCAACACCATGTGTTGCCCTGCATCACCCTGGGCCTGTTGCTCTCAGGAGTCATCATCAGGTTGGTCCGGATCAATGTGATCCAGGCCCTCGGCGGTGACTACGTCGAAGCGGCGCGGGCGCGCGGCATCTCCGAGTCCCGGGTCGTGCGCAAACACGCTTTCCGCAACGCCTTGGTGCCGGTGATCACGGTGGTGGGCCTCCAGATCGCGTTGACCCTGTCTGGGGCCGTCCTGACTGAGAAGACCTTCGCCTGGCCGGGGCTGGGGACCGAACTGATCGACTATCTCACCGCTCGTGACTACATAGCGGTTCAAGGACTGGTGACCTTCTTCGCCGTGATCGTGGTCTTCGTCAGTGTTCTGGTGGACATCTTGAACGCCTTCGTCGATCCCCGGGTGAGGTACTGATGAGGGGTACCCGCACCGTGCGCCGGCTGGCGTCGACGGTTTGGCAGACCCAGGGGATGGCCCGCTGGATCCTACTGGTCGGTCTAGCCATGACCTTCGTCTTCGTGATCTTCGCGGTCTTCGCTCCGTGGATCGCGCCGTACGACTTCAACCAGACCCGGGTCGACGGCGTCAAGCTACCCAAGTTGGCACCCCCTGGGGCCGAGTATCCGATGGGCACCAACGACCAGTTCTACGACATCTTTTCCCGTGTCGTGTGGGGGTCCCGAACGGCGCTTCAGGTAGTGGTGATGTCGGTGATTATCTCGGGCGCGGTGGGCGTTCCGCTGGGTCTGGTGTCCGGCTTCATCGGTGGTTGGCTCGACCGCATCCTGGTCTTCATCATCGATGCGGTCTATTCATTCCCCTCGCTGCTTCTGGCGATCGTCTTCTCCTTCCTCCTGCGAGGTCCGCTCGGCGGCGGCATCGTTGCCGCAGCGCTGTCGCTGACCGTGATCTACATCCCGCAGTATTTCCGCGTGGTGCGCAACACCACCGTCTCCGCTCGCGAGGCCACCTACGTGGAGGCTGCACGGGCATTGGGGGCCAAGCCGTTCACCATCATGCGCAAGTACCTCTTCGGCAATGTCGTCCAGTCGGTGCCGGTGATCGGCACCTTGAATGCAGCAGATGCCCTGTCGACCCTCGCCGCCTTGGGCTTCCTGGGTCTTGGGATCCAGCCCAACGAGGCGTCCGAATGGGGCTATGACCTCAGCCGCGCACTCGATGACGCGCAGGCGGGCACCTGGTGGCCGGCCCTCTTCCCGGGGTTGGCCATCATCCTGCTCGTAACGGCTTTGACCCTGGTGGGGGAGGGACTCAACGAAACCGTGAACCCTGCGCTTCGTCGACGTCGTCTTCGCCCCTTCACCTTCAGCGACATCGACCAGCGCGAGGGGGCAGATCGATGACCGATCCGGTGTTGGAGGCACGCGACCTGCGGGTTTGGTACGGCGGACCCGACGGCCCGGTTCGGGCGGTCGATGGCGTGAGCTTTGCGCTGCGTCCCGGGGAGATCCTGGGCCTCGTCGGCGAGTCCGGGTGTGGCAAGTCGACGCTGGGCCGCGGCTTGCTGGGGCTCCTCCCGCCCGGCGCCGCACGGGACGGTGAACTGCGTTTCAGGGGCGAGGACCTCTTGGGCCTGAGTAAGCGTCGCCAGCGGGCCATGCGCGGGGTGGACCTCGGCATGATCTTCCAAGAGCCGCTCACCCGGCTGAATCCGCTGATGCGGATGTCTGAGCACTTTGCGGAGACCTTGCGCACCCATGAGCCCTCGATCTCGAAGGCGGAGATCGAAAAGCGCTCACTGGAGGTCCTGCGGGTGGTGGGCATCCCGCCCACCCGTTTTCGTGCCTATCCGCACGAGTTTTCCGGCGGGATGCGCCAACGCCTGATGATCGCCCTGACGCTGGTCCTGCGCCCGGCCTTCGTGGTCGCCGATGAGCCGACCACCGCGCTGGACGTGCTGGTGGAGGCGCAGATCATCCGGATGCTCCATGACCTTCGCCGCGAGTTCGACACGGCGTTGTTGTTGATCACCCACAACCTCGGGATCATCGCCGAGGCGTGCGACCGGGTCGCGGTGATGTATGCCGGCCAGATCGTGGAGATCGGCGATGCCAAGGCGGTGTTCGCGCGACCGCAGCACTCCTACACAAGGGAGTTGTTGCGCTCGACGATCTCTCTGCGCACCACCGGACTGAACTTCATCGAAGGCGCCCCGCCGGATCTGGTCGCGCCCCCCCAGGGTTGCCGGTTCAGTCCCCGCTGCCCCGATGCGATGGCGGTGTGCGCCGAGCGTCAGCCGGAGTTCCGTAGCCACACCCGAACTGCCGAACAGGCGGCCGCCTGCTGGGCCGCCGATGTGCGAGAGGGCGTGGTCGATCTCAGCCCAGCAGATCGTGCGCCCCTGGAACGAGAGGAGATCGACGTTGCCGACGAAGCCTGAGCAGGTCCGCACGATCACGGGAGCACCGATCCTCGAGGTGAAGGACCTCTCGGTCCACTTCGATCTTCAGGGCAGCGCGCTGTCACGGCTCTTCGGTGTGCGGGGGCGGCAGGTCCGAGCCATCGACGGGGTGACGGTCGACGTCCGCGCTGGCGAGGTTCTCGGTGTCGTCGGCGAATCAGGCAGCGGCAAGACCACCTTGGGCCGGGCCCTTCTCGGGCTGGCTCCCGCCACCTCGGGATCGATCACTTATCACTCCGCCCACGCGGGGGAGCGCTCCGTTTCCGCCATGCGCGGAAAGGAGTTGCGTCAACTGCGCACCGACCTGCAGATGGTCTTCCAGGACCCCAGCGCCGCCCTGAACCCGTCGATGACTATCGGTGAAGCGGTCGGGCACCCGCTGAAGATCCACAGCATCGCCCGGGGGGAGGAGCTGCGCACCCGTGTCGTCAGCGCGCTGGAGCGGGTCGGGTTGACCCCCGCGGAGAACTACCTGTCGAAGTACCCCGCTGATCTGTCCGGTGGGCAGAAACAACGGGTGGTGATTGCGCGAGCGATCATTCTGGACCCCGATGTTCTGGTCGCCGATGAGCCGGTCTCCATGCTCGACATGTCGGTGCGCGCCAAGATCCTGCAACTCCTGCTGGACCTGAAGAATGAACTCGGCATGACCTACGTCTACATCACCCACGATCTGGCTTCCGCCAAGTTCTTCTGTGACCGCATCGCCATTATGTATCTGGGGCGCATCGTCGAGATTGGCCCCACGTCTGAGATCTTCGCGAATCCGCGGCACCCCTACACCAAGGCGCTGCTGGCGGCGATCCCGGATCCTGACCCGGCCAACCTGGTGGAGAGGGAGTTGCCGCGGGGCGAGATCCCCGACGCAGCGGACCCGCCCCTAGGGTGCTCCTTCCATCCGCGCTGTCCCGAAGCGGTGGCGCAGTGCGGGTGGGAAGCCCGGGACCTACGCACCCTGGTGGAAGACCATTGGACGCGCAGTGAATCCTCGACCTACGACCGTGAGAGTCAGGTGCTCGGGGACCTGAGTCACCTTCAGGACCGGGACGCGGAGCCCAGGATCGGCGCAGCCGGATCGCCGCAGACCCGCGCCGTCCTGGATGCCATCCGTGCCGAGGACCCACAGGAGCCGTTCTGGTCCGGGGTCAAGGACATCGAGGATCACAAGTCCGGAGTACGCCTGGTGATGCACCCACCGACCGATCCCCGCTTGCGCGCGGCTGGGGGCGCCCAGGTCGCGTGCGTGCTCTACTCGGAGGAAGGAGAGGGAAGCGGGGGAGGAGTACCCCCGAACTCCGGACAGATGGACTGATGGGCGCACCAGGCGCACAGTTTGCTGCGCCGGGGTTGCCAGTCGCCGCTCGTCTGGGCCTGCTGGATCGCCTGCCAGACCGCCTCGATCTTGCGTTCGGTAGCGAGCAGGTCATGTTCGTCGGGCGTGTAGCGGAGGATCTCACCACTGCCGAGATAGATCAGTTGCAACAACGCGGGTAGAACACCTCGGGTGCGCCACAACACCAGGGCGTAGAACTTCATCTGGAACAGCGCCTTGGCTTCGAACGCCTCGCCGGGCGCCCTACCGGTCTTGTAGTCAACCACCCGGATCGCCCCGTCGGGGGCGATATCGATGCGATCCACGAACCCGCGCAAGAGAAGTTTCGAGGCGGTCAGGCTCTCCACGTAGAGCTCGCGTTCGGCGGGTTCGAGGCGTTGCGGGTCCTCGAGGGTGAAGTAGCGATCGAGCACTACCCGGCAGGAGGTCAACCACGAACCGATGTCAGGACCCTCTCCCTCGAACATCTCGCCGATCTCCGGGGTGGCCTGCACCAGCGCCTCCCACGTCGGTGTGAGCATGTCGCGGGCCCTGTCCGGCGTACGGTCCGCAGCGTCGAGGTCGAAGAGGTCCTCAAGGACCTTGTGCACCAGGGTGCCTCGAACGGCATCGGGCGACGGGGGCTCGGGAAGTCGATCGATGGTGCGAAATCGGTACAGCAAGGGACAGGTGAGGAAGTCGCCGGCCCTACTCGGCGAGATCGCGCCAAGAACCTCGACGCCGTCCACCTTGGTCGAGACGCGTTCGGCGGGTGACTCCTCCGCGAGAGTGGTGATTGACGGCGCTGCCGTAGGCATGTGCATGGAACCTCCTGTTGCGCCTCACCCTAGGGCGGAGCACCGACACGATCCGAGCGGGCGACCCGCCGTCGGCTAGATTCGCAGTGTGCCCACCCAAGATCAGTCCGCTGCCCCCGCGCGGTCTCCCCGACCGCCCGGGACCCTACGGCTGGGTTCCCTCGCCGGGGCAGATGTGCTGGTCTCCTCGTCCTGGTTCGTCATCGCCGGGTTGATCGCGGTCATCATGGCGCCTCGCGTGGAGGAGGTTCAACCGGGGCTCGGCTCGGGGAAGTACCTAGCGGGGTTCATGTTCGCGATCGTTCTGTACGCCTCCGTGCTGCTTCACGAGGCTTCGCACGCCTTCATGGCGCGTCACTACGGCTATCAGGTCCGGTCCATCACGCTGCACTTCCTCGGTGGGATGACCGCCATCGAGAGCGAGGCCGCCAAGCCGCGCCAGGAGTTCATGATCGCCGTGGTGGGGCCCTTGACCTCGATCGGTGTGGGGCTGGTGGCCCTCGGTGCCTTCTTCGTCACCCCTGACGGGCTCCTGCTGCTGGCCGTCCAAGCGTTGGCAGTGGCCAATCTGTTGGTCGGCGTTCTCAACCTGATCCCGGGGTTGCCGCTCGATGGCGGACGGGTGCTCAAGGCTGCCGTCTGGGGAGTCAGTGGAGATATGCACCGCGGCACGATTGCGGCCGGTTGGGGTGGTCGGATAACCGCCATCGCCGTGCTGATGTGGCCCTACTTCCAGGAGCGGGTGCTCGGGGTCGAGCCGTCACTCTTCGACTTCGTCCTGGTCGCCATCATCGCAATGTTCCTGTGGTTCGGTGCATCGAATGCGATCAACTCGGCCAAGATGCGTTCACGCCTTCCTCAGATCGTGGCGCGCGACCTGGCTCGCCGAACCCTGTCCGTTCCGGAGGGGCTTCCGCTGGCTGAGGCCGTTCGCCGCGCTCAAGAAGCCGAGGCGGGCAGCATCGTCACCACCACGACTGATGGTCGACCCGTCGGAGTCGTCAGCGAGGCCGCTGTGCTGGCCACGCCGGAAGACCGTCGCCCCTGGGTGCCGGTCTCCAGTGTCGCGCGCACCATCGAGGAGGGACTCTCGTTGCCCGTTGGGATCGACGGAGAGACCCTGATACAACGGATCACTCAGCGCCCGTCCGCCGAGTACGTCTTGGTGACCGCCGAGGGAACGGTCTACGGAGTGCTGACGACGGCCGACGTCGACGCCGCATTCCGCGCCACTCGCTGAGAGGAACGCGCCCGCCGGTAGGGTGCGCGGGTGCCTGAGCCCGAGAACTCTTCTGTGAATCCTGACCCAGATGTCGACCCCCGCGCGTGGTCGGGGGTGCATCGTGGCCCCTTGCGCGTGGGGGAGTGGGTGCGTTTGGTCGATGCCAAGGGCCGACGCAACAACTTCTGCCTTGAGGCCGGCAAACGTTTCTTTTCGAACCGGGGTCACCTCGAGCACGACGAACTGATCGGGCGGGAGGAAGGCTTCACCGTCACCTCCTCCGCCGGAGGGGAGTACCTCGTGTTCCGTCCGCTCCTTTCGGAGTTCGTGGTCTCCATGCCGCGAGGCGCTGCCGTGGTCTATCCCAAGGACTCGGCCCAGATCGTGGCGATGTGCGACATCTTCCCGGGCGCTGACGTGGTCGAGGCCGGCGTCGGCTCCGGCGCTCTGACGTGTTCGCTCCTTCGAGCCGTCGGGCCCTACGGGCGGGTGCTTTCTTTTGAGCGTCGCGAGGAGTTCGCGGACGTGGCTCGCAAGAACGTGCACCAGTTCTTCGACGTGCCTGAGGGCCAGACTCATCCCGCCTGGACGCTCAAACTGGGTGATCTGGCGGAGGAACTTCCCGCTTCCGGGGAGCGTGCCGACCGGGTCATCCTCGACATGTTGGCCCCCTGGGACTGCCTTGACGCCACCGCCACAGCCCTCCGGCCCGGCGGCATCGTGTGTGCCTACGTGGCCACCACCACCCAGCTGTCCCGCTTCATGGAGACGGTGCGGGTCCACGGTGGGTTCACCGAACCGCAGGCGTGGGAAACGCTGACCCGCGACTGGCACGTCGAAGGCCTCGCAGTCCGCCCCGGTCACAAGATGATCGGGCACACCGCGTTCCTGGTCACCGCCCGGCGGATGGCGGCCGGTGAAGCACCGCCGCGCAAGCGCCGTCGTCCCGCGCCCGGCGCCTACGGGCCCGACTACACCGGCCCCCGCCCTCCGGAGGAGCAGAGCCCGGACCAGTTGCCCCCTGCATCGGCCGAGCAGCAGCCCGACGCACCGTGAGACCGTTTCTGCTGCTGTCGGTCCGGGCCGAGCCCGCGGCCGCGCAGGAGGAGTACGACGCGTTCGTGCGGTTTCTCGACGTCGAACCGGCCGCGCTGATGCGCGTCCAACTCGGCGTGGACGACGTCCCCCTCCGGGCGGTCGATGATCTCGACCGCTGGTCAGGGATCGTCCTGGGCGGTGGCGCATTCACCTACTCGGACCCGGCGGAGAACAAGCCACCTGCGCAGGTGCGGGCCGAATCCGACCTGCGACGGATCCTGGACCTCATCGTGGTGCAGGACTTCCCCTTCCTCGGCGTCTGCTACGGCATCGGGACGCTGGGCAGTCATCAGGGCGGCGTGGTGGACCGCCAGTTCCCTGAGGCCGTGGGGCCGCTGTCGGTAGCCCTGACCCCCCATGGCTTGGCCGATCCGGTCTTCGCCGGGCTGCCAGCAGAATTCTCCGCGTACGGCGGACACAAGGAGGCGCTCAGCGTGCTGCCCGATCACGCCACGCACCTAGCAACCTCCCCGAACTGTCCGGTGCAGGCCTTCCGGATCGGCCGCAACGTCTACGCCACCCAGTTCCATCCTGAGTTGGATCTGGCGGGGCTGCTCACCCGGATCAGGGTCTACTCCTCGTTCGGCTACTTCCGGCCCCACGAGACCGACGCCCTGCAAGCCAAGGCGCGCGAGGTCGAGGTCGCCCACCCGATGCGGATCTGCCGAAACTTCGCGCTGGTGCACGGGCGGGACTGACCGCGACCAGATCTGATCGCGCGTCATGCAACACCTTCCTCACCGCACGCGGGTAGGGTCGAACGTGATCAGGAGGTGGAGCTCATGTCTTCCACAGACCACGGTGCCAACAGTTCAGGCCGGACGCCTGAAGAGTTGCTGACCCAGGTTCGTTTCCTCGAGTCGGAGGTGAGCGATCTACGACGTCGCTTGAGCACCACTCCGGGTCAGTCGCGCGGGCTGGAGCTTCGTCTCGCGGACACCCAGCGGTCGTTGGCGGCGGTCACCTCGCAGAACGAGCGCCTAGCGGAGACACTGCGCGAGGCCCGCAGCCAGATCATGAAGTTGAAGGAAGAGGTCGACCGGTTGGCGCAGCCGCCAGCCGGTTTCGGCACCTTTCTGGCTCGCAACGAGGACGACTCGGTCGATGTGTTCACCGGTGGTCGCAAGCTGCGCGTGAATGTCAGCCCCGCGGTCGACCTGGACGAGCTGCGGCGCGGCCAGGAGGTGATGCTCAACGAGGCACTGAACGTGGTCGAGGTCATGGACTTCGAGCAGGTCGGCGAGGTCGTCATGTTCAAGGAATTGTTGGCTGATGGTGATCGGGTCCTGGTCATCGCGAACGCCGACGAGGAGCGCGTCGTACGTCTCGCCGAACCCCTCCGCGAGATCACCCTACGAGCCGGAGATTCCCTCCTTCTCGACTCCCGCGCTGGCTATGTCTATGAACGCGTGCCGAAGTCCGAGGTCGAGGAGTTGGTCCTTGAGGAGGTCCCCGACATCGATTACGACTCCATCGGCGGGTTGATCACCCAGATCGACCAGATCCGTGATGCCGTGGAACTGCCCTACCTGCATCCTGAACTCTTCATCGAGCACGAGCTGAAGCCACCTAAGGGCGTGTTGCTCTACGGACCTCCTGGTTGTGGCAAGACGCTGATCGCCAAGGCTGTGGCCAACTCGTTGGCCAAGAAGGTCGCGGCGCGTCATGGGAACGACGCGAACGGCCAGGAGGTCAAGTCCTACTTCCTCAACATCAAGGGCCCCGAGCTGCTCAACAAATACGTCGGTGAGACCGAGCGGCACATTCGTCTGGTCTTCCAGCGAGCCCGCGAGAAGGCCAGCATGGGCACCCCGGTGATCGTGTTCTTCGACGAGATGGACT